>DASZUZ010000389.1:0-4273 GCA_035547415.1 Bryobacteraceae bacterium
GAAGGAATTCACGAGTCAGGTGGGCGCCACCGGTCTTGCCGGCTATCTGACGACGGCTTTTTCCAATCCGAACGCGCAGATCACGATTCCCGTCATCGTGACGGGAACGTTCCGGCAGCCGCACTATGCGCCGGACATCCAGGCGTTTTCACGGATGAAGCTGAGGCAGTTTCTGCCCGGTGTGGACACGAAAGGAAAACCCCAGGACATTCTGAAGGGCATCCTCGGAGGGGGCAAGCCCAACCAGCAGGGTCAACCGCAGAATCCCGTTCCCAACCTGCTGAATGATCTGTTCGGAGGCAGGAAGAAAAACGCGCCGCCGAAGAAGCCGTAGCGCTCAGTCGCTCTTAACGGACCTTCCCTGCCGAGTTCTCGAGAATGACATCCGAGAGCGCCGCCGTGTCGGACTTATCCGGCAGGTGCGAGCAGAAACCGATCCCGACGTAAAAAGGCTCGCTGAAGCGGAGGTGAATCGGCGGCCCCAGTTGCTGCATGGGTTCTCCCTGCAGGCTCACGAAAATTGCGACCGTATCGCCGCGCTTTTCAATTCCGATGCGTTTGGCCTTTACATTCGCGAGCATCCCCCCGAAACGATATTGCATGTCCCTCATATTCGCGCCTTTCTCGGGGCGCTCCGCAAGGTGGATCATCCCGACGCCATGCTCGCCGATCATCGCTTCGCTCGAATCGTCATCGAGACTCTGGCGAATCACGAGCACCGCCTTCCGGTCGCCGTAGCCGTCCGGATTTGGAAACGAGACACTGGCCGCGAGGGAAACATCTCCGGACATCTTCTTCCAGAGATATCGAAACTCGTCGCGCGAGTACCAGATGTTATAACCCGCGGAGTGAATCGTGTATTGCTTCGTGGTGGCTTCGTAACTGGCGCTGCCCGGTACTACGGCGCCGCCAATGTCGGACTGTCCGTCGAACAGGCCGATCGGCTCAACGAGATTCCGGCTCGGCCGGTGAAAATCCGGCGGCGGCGGAACCTGTTTATGAGTGGCCGAGCCCGGCAGCGCCCAATCCGGCACGGTTGGTGTGGGCGCCTGAGGCCGCAGAAGATTCGGCGCGGCGCACAGGATCAGCGCGATCGGCCACCCGCGGCGGGCATGCCGGATCAGCGGGACGACAGACAAGTTTCTCGTTGGATCCATCTTGGTTACTTCAGCTCCTTCGGCCGAAATTGCTCGCCTCTCAGCAAGATGCCAAGCACCTCTTTCGATCGCGCATCCCAGTTCTGTTCCTTTTGTGGAGTCAGATTGTTATGTTCCGATTCGATCATGGGCAAAGGCTCTTTGGGGACTGTTATCTGATTGAGTTCCGTCCAGATCCCCGGGGGCGGTGAGGTGGTATCGATGAAGCCCATCGCGGCGAGCACGGGCGCTTTGATGCGGGAAGCGAAGTTGACCGGATCGAAATAGAGCGCGGTCTTCATGACCCTGGGATCGTTCGATGGCCAGTTCGGATATCCGGCCTTGCGGCCGTGGAGATCGCCGTTCACGTCGGCGCCGGCCGGCACGCAGACGAGTACGGCCGTAATCTTTTCCGGCCGCAATCCGGCGAGCATCATACTCTGCTGGCCGCCCATGCTGGTGCCCATCAACACGATCGTCTTGCCGTCCCAGTCGGGGCGAGTCATCAGGTAATCGAGGGCGCGCGAGTCGCGCAGGTACATGTTCAGGAAGTAGGACGTCTCCCGGTCCGTGTTCCCGACAGCGGCGTAGTTCCGCGGCGTGTTTCCACCGGGATCGGATGGCAGTTTATCGTGCGCGTCTACATCGATCACGAGCCAGCCTTCGGCGGCACGTGCTGCGACCGAACGGGCATTCAGAGCGTAAACGCCGGCGTACTGCAGCAGGATCAGCGCGGGGAACCTGCCCTCCTTCGCCGGCCTGGCGACGTATCCCTGCGCGTGCGAACCGAGCGCGTCCAGCACGAACGTATTCATCTCGACTCCCGGCGTCTCGGTCCGCACCGGCGTCAGCACCGGATGGATCGGGATCTTCGCCTGCTCCGCAAGCCTCCCGGCCCAGAACGAGTCGAAGTCATCGGGCCGCGGTGTCGAAAGACCAATTTGCGTTGGCGCGACGGCGGCGCCGACCGCGTAACGGCCGTTGTTACGGCCGGTATTCCCTCCGGTGAAACCGCTCGCGTTTGCCTGGCCAGCGACCGTGGTGGCTGATGCCGCCTCGGGCGCCGCGGCGTCGCTCACGAGTTTTGCGACCGGCTCGATCGCGACATAAATCATCTCCGGCTGATCGCCGGTGATTTCAATCTTGTCTCTGCCCGAAGAAAGATCCAGATTGCCCTCCTTCAGTACATCCGCATTGTTCCGGCGGATCGTCCACTTATAGCGGTACGCAGGCTCCACCGGGCCGGGCGTGACGTTCCATCCCACGGTCTCGCCGATGTTATAGATACCGTTCGCATGATAGGGCGTGAACGTCAGTTGCTGCGGAATCGGTCCGCCTCGCTGAGCCGGAGCCAGGATGGCGGTGACGAAGAACGCAATGGTGGCGCGTAAAGGGGATGGGATCATCGGGATCTGTGAAGGCAGACCTCATTCTATTGCGGGCCTGGCGGCGGGGCTGTTCACGAGTTCGGGAACTCCCGCCGTTCCCGGGGAGTCTATCATCCGTCTGAGAGCAAATGGAATCTCCGGTCAGGATTGCCAACGTCTGGAAATCGTACGGAAACCACACGGCTGTAAGCGGGCTGAGCCTGAGCGTGCCGGCCCGGAGTGTCTACGGATTCCTCGGGCCGAACGGAGCAGGGAAGTCCACGACCATCCGAATGATACTCGGACTGCAGCGCCCGGACCGTGGTTCGATTTCGCTGTTCGGGAAACCTCTGGAATCGGAACGTGCCCACCACCTTGCCCGTATCGGTTCCCTGGTGGAAGCTCCTTCTCTATACCCGCATCTGACCGGGCGCCAAAATCTGGAGGTACATCGCCGCCTCCTGAATGCCCCGAAGCGAGCGATTGACGAAGCCCTGAAGACCGTTCGTCTTGCGTCCGACGGCGATCGGGCGGTGCGCGGGTACTCGTTCGGCATGAAGCAGCGGCTTGGCTTGGCGCAGGCCCTTCTGGGTGATCCGGAACTGCTGTTGCTCGACGAGCCGACCAACGGATTCGATCCTGCCGGAATTCATGAAGTCCGGTCGCTGATTCGGGATTTACCGAGGCTGCGCGGCGTGACTTTATTCCTCTCCAGCCATTTACTGGCCGAAGTGGAACAGGTCGCGACGCATCTGGCGATCATTTCGGAGGGGCAAATGAAGTTCGAAGGCACGGCGGACGAACTGCGCCTGCGAAGTCAGCCGGTCGTCGTCACGGAAGTGGATGATGTGGAGAAGGCAAAAAGACTGCTTGCCGCCGCCGGGATCCCTGTAAGCATCGAGGGGAACCGGCTCATCTGCGCGCCGCGCGGAGAATATGGACCGGCGAGGATCAACGCAATGCTGGTGAGAGAGGGAATCGAAGTGTCCCGCCTCGAGACACGTCATTTGACGCTGGAAGACGCCTTTCTGGAGCTCACGCGTCCCGGCGCCCGGGCAAAGGAGCACGCGTTCATCAGATGAAATTAGGTCGCGCGCTGTACGCCGAAGCGTTGAAGATCAGGAGAACCATTGCTCTGAAAATGGTGGTGCTGGCGCCGGTCGCGGTCGTGCTTCTTACCCTTTTCATGGTTTCTCAGGCGCCATTTTCCACCTTGCGGCGCAATGCCGCGACGGACGAGTGGCGGGCATTGGCCCGCGCGAACCTTCAGTTCTGGGCGCTGCTCATGATGCCCCTGTATATTACGCTGCAGACCGCGCTCGTCGCGGGTCTGGATCATTCCGAGAATCAATGGAAGGCCTTATTCGCGAGGCCCGTGCCACGGTGGACCGTGTATGTATCGAAGCTGCTGGTCGTCGCCGCAATGGTTACTGTAAGCGCCCTGATTCTTGTGATCGGCGTGTTGCTGGAAGGCGCGCTCCTGCACCAGTTCGACTCGGAACACCGTTTCGGTTTCCCGGCTCCTGCGGGTATGATCCTTCGGCAAGCCGGCCAGATGGCGGGTCTGGCATTCCTTTCCCTCGCGGTGCAGCATTGGGTAAGTCTGCGCTGGCGTTCTTTCTCGATAGGGATTGGTTTCGGCAGCGTGGCGATGGTGACGAGTTTTGCCATGCTGATGACGGCAGGGCAATACGGCGGATGGCCGCAGTATTTTCCCTGGGCTCTTCCGATGCTGGTCGTGGCGAGGCAGCCACAGAATATTTCCGTTGC
>DASZUZ010000390.1:0-4139 GCA_035547415.1 Bryobacteraceae bacterium
GAAATACTGAGCCGCCGGTCGCCCCGCCAGCCACAACCGGAAGTGTCTGGACGAATGTCGCGCGCGTTGTCGGGGTAGGTGATGTTCACGGCGATTACGAACAACTTGTCGCTGTGCTCAAATCTGCCGGGCTCATCGACGATGCAGCCAACTGGATCGGCGGTAAGACGCACCTTGTTCAGACGGGCGATATCCTGGACCGGGGCGGGCGCTCACGGGACGTCATGGATCTGCTGATGAAGCTGCAGAAGCAGGCGGAGGCAGCCGGCGGATACGTTCACTGTTTGCTGGGAAACCATGAAGCGATGAACCTGTATGGCGATCTGCGCTACGTCTCACCCGGCGAGTACGGCGCATTCAGCACTCCCGATTCCGCAAAAATCCGGGACGAGGAGTACAAGCGCTATATCGGCAGCGCCGGGGCCGGCGCAACGGTGACGCGCGAGGAATGGGATAAGCAGCACCCGCTCGGCTTTTTCGAACATCGCGCCGCCTTCGGTCCCGAGGGGGTATACGGCAAATGGCTTCGCAGTCTCAATACGGTGATTCGGATCAATAACACGCTCTATGTTCACGCCGGGATCAGCCGTAAGTACGCGAGCATGTCGATGGACGGGATCAATCGCCGGGTGCGTGACGAGCTGGAGCATCCGGAGAAACTGCAGGGCGGGATCGTCACCGATCAGGAAGGGCCGTTCTGGTATCGCGGGATCGCGAAGGGTAATGAAAAGGAGCTGATGGTTGTTGTCGATACCACCCTCGAAAACAACGGCGCAAAGCGCGAAGCCATCGGCCACACCTACGCCAACGCCGCCATCACGCCCCGCTTCGATGGAAAAGTAATTATGCTGGACATCGGATTGCCGCGCGTTTACGACAACGTCAGCAAAGTGGGTTGCGTGCTGATCGAAGACGGAAAGCTGTATGTGCTTCACCGCGGGCACAAGCTGGAATTGCCGAAAGACGAGAACGGTCCGGATATGTTGCGATATCTCAAAGAAGCAGCCGCCCTGGATCCTCCGCCCTCGCCCCTGATCAGCAGAATTGAGAAACTGGAACACGCAACAGGCGCCGGCGTGCCGTGACAGAATAGCGATATATCTATGAGCTTCCTTCGTGTCCCGCTTACCGGCGCGATGTTCGCCTTCGGGCTCCTCGCGCAGAATGTGATCGGCAACGCGCCCGGCGAAATCAAAGAGACGCCGGGATTCGACCTGAGCGCGATCGATCGAAAGACCAATCCTTGTGACGATTTCTACCATTTCGCCTGCGGGACGTGGCTGAAGAACAACCCGATTCCCCCGGATCAGGCAACGTGGGGCAGGTTCAGCGAACTGGCGGAGAACAACCGGCTCATCCTGCGGGGGATTCTCGAGAAGGCCGCCGCCGCAACGAGCCGCGACGCCGACACGCAGAAGATTGGCGATTACTACGCCGCCTGCATGGACGAGAAGTCGATCAACGGTAAGGGGCTTCAGCCGCTGCAGTCCGAACTGGACCGGATTCGGGCCATGAAGAATTCGACCGATCTTTCCGAGGAGGTGGCGCGCCTTCACAGCCGCGGGATCGACGTTCTTTTCGGGTTTTCGTCCGGGCAGGACTTTAAGGATTCCAATGCGGTGATCGGGCAGGCCGATCAGGGCGGGCTCGGATTACCGGAGCGCGATTATTACTTCCGCGATGACGCGAAGGCAGCCGAGACTCGCAAGGAATATGTCGCGCATCTCGCGCGGGTGCTGCAGTTGATGGGCGTCGCTGCCGCCGACGCGCAGAAGCAGGCCGAAGAGGTCATGAGACTGGAGACCGATCTGGCGAAGGTTTCGATGGACGTGACCAGCCGCCGGGATCCGGAAAAGGTCTATCACAAGATGAAGCTCGCCGAGTTCGAAGCGCTGGCCGACTCATTCAGCTGGAGCCGGTACTTCGCTCTCATCCAGGCGCCGCCGATGGACAGCCTGAACGTGGCAGCGCCGGACTTTTTCAAGGGTCAGGAAGCGCTTTTGAAGAGCGAGCCGATGGACGTATGGAAGAACTACTTTATCCTCCATCTGATTCACAGTCAGGCGATGCTGCTGCCGACTGCGTATGACGATGAAAATTTCGCGTTTTACGGGAAGTATCTGACGGGCGCGAAGGAGAAACGTCCACGGTGGAAGCGCTGTGTCGCGGCGGCCGACGGCGATCTGGGCGAAGCGGTGGGCAAGGCGTACGTGCAACAGACGTTCGGAGCGGATGGCAAGCAGCGGACACTCGATATGGTGAACAAGCTGGAAGCATCCCTTGGCCAGGACATTCAGCAACTCACATGGATGACCGCGCCGACGAAGCAGAAGGCGATCGAGAAACTGCATGCCATTACCAACAAAATCGGCTATCCCGATAAGTGGCGCGATTACTCGGCGCTGAACATCGTGCGCGGCGACGCGATGGGGAACTCTTTGCGGGCGAATGAATTCGAAGTTCACCGGCAGATTGCAAAAATCGGCAAGCCGGTGGATCGCGGCGAATGGTTCATGACGCCGCCGACGGTGAATGCCTATTACGATCCGCAGATGAATAACATCAATTTTCCCGCGGGTATCCTGCAGCCTCCGTTTTTCGATAAGAAGGCGGACGACGCCACGAACTATGGCGCGATCGGCGCGGTGATCGGGCACGAACTGACCCATGGTTTCGATGACGAAGGCCGGCACTTCGACGCGCAGGGCAATCTGATGGACTGGTGGACGGCGGAAGATGCGAAGTCATTCGAGAGTCGGGTTGAATGCCTGGTCAAAGAGTATTCCAGCTTCGAGATGCCGGGCGGTGTCCATATGAACGGGAAGCTCACGCTGGGTGAAAACACCGCGGACAACGGCGGGTTGCGAATCGCGTGGATGGCGCTGATGACGGACCTGGCGGGGAAAACGCTGCCGAAGAAAGACGGATTTAACGAAAAGCAGCGGTTCTTCCTCGGCTGGGGGCAGATCTGGTGCAATAACGAGACACCCGAGATCGAGCGGCTGCAGGCGCAGACCAATCCTCACGCAATCGATCGTTTTCGGGTGAACGGAGTCGTTTCGAATATGCCGGAGTTCCAGAAGGCCTTTGGCTGTAAAGCCAGCCAGCCGATGGTGCGCGGCGCGAACTCCTGCCGGGTCTGGTGAGATGAGCGGGGCAGGCGAAGAGCCTGCCCCGGAATCCGCCGTTATCCTTCGTTGGCGAACGGACTGCGTTTCATGGCGTAGTCCACTGCTTCCTGCGGGACGCTGAAGTGGCTGACCGCTGTATTTCCCATGTACCCGAGGTCCTGCACGCCGACCGGGCTCGTGTAGAAAGCATCCACGACCATATTGCGGACCCAGACCCAGAACTGCTGGCCGGGCGCTGTTTCGGGCGTCGCATTTTTCTTATACGCCAGCAGGTCGAGGATCTGCGTCTGCTGTTCGGGCTTCGCGCTCACGAAATCCGAGCCGTATTTCTTCTGCATGTAGTCGTCGAGCCAGCCGATGCCGCCGGTGTAGATAGCGGCGAGATCTTCGTTGCGGCTGCAGAGGAAATCAATGTACTCGGCGGCGCCCGCGTCGTTCGCGCCGGGGGAGTGCTCGTCCGCCGGAATGATGAGATCGGCAAGTTTCCGGAGGGTCTGGAAGTAATGGCTGTTCAGGCATTTGGGCTGATAGTTCGGGCCTCCGCTCAGGGATTTGGCCTGGGCCATCGCAGCGTGGACGTGCTGGGCCAGGGCGGGCGAGAGAACGCCCGAACCCGACGTGGTCAGCACCATCGAGCTTCCGAGAACGCGCAGCAGATCTCTTCTCGAAACGTCTTCCATGTCAGATATTCCCTTTCTTCATTTCGTCGGCCAGGTGCTCGGCCGTGCGCCAGGCATTCGCCACGATGGTCAGCGTCACGTTCTTGTCGGGGTTGCCGTTGAACGGCGCGGCGTCCGCCACGAACAGATTCTTCACCTCGTGGGCCTGCGACCACTTGTTGAGCACGCTGGTCTTCGGATCCGCTCCCATGCGGACGGTGCCGGCTTCGTGAATGATTTCGCCGCCCACTGACACGGCCTTTGCTCCGCGTTCGGGCAGATCCGGGCCGGTCACCTTTCCGCCCATCGCCGTAATGAGATCGCTGAACGTGCGGTGCATGTGCTTCAC
>DASZUZ010000391.1:0-2428 GCA_035547415.1 Bryobacteraceae bacterium
ACCCTTCCATCATGATTCCCCGCGTGCTTTCGGGCGTTCAGCCCTCCGGCAATCTGCATATCGGCAACTATCTTGGAGCACTGGCGAACTGGGTCAAAATTCAGTACGACTACGAGAGCATCTTCTGCATCGTCGATCTGCACGCGATCACGGTTTATCAGAAACCGGATGAACTCCGCGCCAAAATCCGGGAACTCGCGGCGCTGTTTCTGGCGGCCGGGATCGACCCGAGGCATTCGCGAATCGTCGTGCAGTCCACCGTGCCCGCGCATGCGGAACTCGCATGGCTGCTCACGTGCGTCACGCCGATGGGCTGGCTCGAACGGATGACGCAGTTCAAGGCCAAATCGGCCGCTCAGGAATCCGTGGGGGATGGCCTCTTTCAGTATCCGGTCCTGATGGCGGCGGACATTCTGCTCTATCAGGCAGCCATTGTTCCGGTGGGCGAAGATCAGATGCAGCATCTGGAACTGACCCGCGATATCGCGCAGCGATTCAACTCGCTCTATGGCGACACGTTCGTGATGCCAGCGACAAAACTGCCGGCGGTGGGCGCGCGCGTGATGGGCCTGGACGATCCGACCGCGAAGATGAGCAAGTCCGCAGCCGGCTCGGGACACGCCGTGGCATTGCTCGATCCGGTGGACCGGATCCGCAAGACGATCATGCGGGCGACGACGGATTCGAATCCCGCCGTGGACTTCGAGACGATGGGTCCCGGCGTGGCAAACCTCCTGAGCATTTTTCAGGCGTTTTCCGAATGGCCGAGCGAGAAAATGCGCGAGCACTTCACCGGGATGCGCTACGGCGACCTGAAGAAACAGGTCGCGGAGATGACCATCTCAAAGCTGGAACCGATTCAGCAGCGCTATCGGGAAATCGTTTCAGAGCCGGGATACCTTGACGGCGTGTTGCGCGAGGGCGCCGAAAAGGTCACGCCTATCGCCGATTCCACGGTCCGGCTGGTGAAAGAGCGGATGGGCATCTACACGCCGGAGTTCTGAAGGCGTCAGACGCGAACGCCGATCTTCCAAAGTCCGTAACCGACCGCCTGCCGGAAGTAAAGCCACCACTGCCTCACGCTGCCGGTCTCCCCGGCTTCGCGCGGGGAACCGTAAACCGTGAATCCCTCCTGCTGGAGGATTCTCTTGACGCGAAAGATGTGGTAGCCGTCGCTCACGATGATGCAGGAACGCAGCCCCATGCGACGGAGGATTTCGGATGCCGCGGTCAGCGAGTAGGCGGTGGATTCGCCTTCCGTTTCCACAATGATGGCCTCCGCGGGCACGCCGCGGTCCATGAGATAGGAACGTCCCACTCCGCCCTCCGTGAAGGAGGGGTCGCCGCCGGGGCCGCCGGTCGTCATGATGTACGGCGCGAGACGTTTCTGATAAAGCTGCGCGGCGTGGTCGAGACGGAGTTTGAGCACGGGCGACGGATGTCCACGATATTCCGCCGCGCCCATGACGATGATGACGTCCGCCGGACGCGCTTCGTCGCGGGTGCTCTGGCGGCCGATACGCACCGAAAGCGCGATCAGGTATCCCAGGACAAACGTCACCATGGCCATGGCCAGCAGCGCGGCCGCGCGTTTCAGGTGCGTTATTCTGATCTCAACATTGTACGGGATGACAGGTATTGAGACAGTCACGAGCGCGGCGAACCCACTGCTGAAGGATATTCGGCGAGTTTCGGCGCGCGGCGGACTGACGGCGGATGGGTTCTGGATAGCCGAAGGATTTCATCTGCTCGAGGAGGCATGGAGAAGCCAGTGTGCGATCCCGATTGTTCTCGTCTCCGAGTCATCGCGACCCCGACTGGAACAGCGCGCCGCGCGCACGATCGTTCTGCCGGACAAGTTGTTCCAAAGCATTGCCACAACGGAGACCAGCCAGG
This sequence comes from Bryobacteraceae bacterium, assembly GCA_035547415.1. Lineage (GTDB taxonomy): Bacteria > Acidobacteriota > Terriglobia > Bryobacterales > Bryobacteraceae > BOG-234. The sequence continues at coordinate 1,897 of DASZUZ010000391.1, forward strand.
GAGTGATGGCGCTGGTCCGGCCGCCTTCATGGAGAATGGAACAGCTTTTCGAGGGTTCAAGCCTGGTCGTGGTGCTCGACGGGATTCAGGACCCCGGCAATGCGGGCGCGATCCTGCGCGCCGCGGAAGCCTTCGGAGCCACCGGCGCGGTCTTCGTCAAAGGCACGGTAAGCCCGTGGCATCCGAAGACGCTCCGCGCGTCCGCGGGATCGCTGTTCCGCGTGCCGTTCGTGGCGGCCGTCGATGCGCTGGAGACGGGCGCGGCGCTCGTGGCCCGCGGTGTCGAGATTTATGCAGCCATGCCCTTCACGGGATCGGAGCGGATGGCAGGCGATGTGGATTTCACCCGGCCGTGCGCGATCGCGATCGGCAGCGAGGGGCGCGGCGTGGGCGATGAACTCCGGTCAATCGCACGGCCTGTCGCGATTCCGACTCTCGGGGTCGAATCGCTGAACGCAGCGATGGCGGCGTCGATTCTGCTTTATGAAATGCGGCGCCAGCGGGTGCGCGAGGCTGTGCGAGCGTGAGCCTG
>DASZUZ010000392.1:0-5045 GCA_035547415.1 Bryobacteraceae bacterium
ATCCAGGATGCCGGACGTGGCATAGCGGGCGATCAACTCCTCCGCCTCTCCGCCCCGTTCCCGTTCGAGATGTTCCAGCAAGGTTTTGTCGATGCCGGGAAGGGTCGCATCCGGAAGGATAGCCAGCGTTCGAAATGGCAGACGCGGCCGGGGGCGGCTCAGCTCGTCCAGCAGCAACTGCCGGGTTGGTCCGGGATCGAGTTCATACAGTCGCTCGACGGCCGTCGCCACGATGGCAGGGGCCCACTCGTTCGTCCCGGGCACCGAGTCATAAATACGCCGCAGCGCGGGGATCATGCCGGGTCCGGCGATCTTGTTCCATTGGCCATTGAGCAGTTCGGATTGCTGCGCCGCGGGCAATTCCGCGAACAGAGCAGCGATCTCCGAACGCAGTCGGGCCGGTACGACCTCCGGTGGCATGTTGTCGAGCAGAGTTTTCATCGAAATCGCCCGGGCGGCGCCGTGCTTCCGGTCGATCGCAGCGGCCAGATCGATGCGTAATTGTTCGGCGATCGCCGCGCGAATCTCGTAGCGCCGCCGACTCTCGGGAACGGAGGGCGGGTTTGCCGGAGGAATGCGCCGCCACGATTCGAGCGTCGCCAGAGTATCGAGAAACGCCGGCGTAACAGGCTGATCGGCGCTCCGAAGTAACTGTTTCATCGCAGCCACGGCTACGTCGCGGCTCCGGGTCGCCTGCAACCAGGTCTGCAGGATCTGACCGACCTGCACATCCGCCGTGCCGAGTAACCGTGTTGCCTCGAAGACCGAGTCCGCCGTATCCAGATACGAGAGCCGTCGCGCAGCGTTCATGCGCGCCTCGAATGACTCGTTGTCCGGCTTCGCGGGGACGGAACTCAGAATGGCGACGTCGTCCCGGACCTCATCCGATTGCCATGCGGCGCCGCCGGCGACGATTTCAATTGCCAGTTCGTTCGAATGGAGCGACGCGTCCCGGCCGTGCGACGCTGTTGCGTGAAACAGAGCGCGTACAAGATAGTTTCCGGGACGCTCGAAGCGCACCCACTGGTTCAGGTCCAGATGCGCGACATTCGTTTTTCCGTGCAGATACATGCCGCCTGGTCCTGAATAGACGACCCCTTCGCCGAAACGGTAGCTCAACGGGTCGCTTGCGCCGGGTTGCGGCGACACGAGAAAGCGATCGTTCGCAAGTCCGAGGACGGAACGATCCCGGCCATTGACGGCGACCATCCATTTGTCCGGCGATGAAGTTTCCGCTGTTTCAAAGGTGAGCGTCAGGCCGATCTGTTCTCCGACGCGGAACTGCGTTCGACCGGTCTCCGTCGCGATCCGCAGAGAGATGTCCTGCGCCCAGGCGCCGACGATCCAGAACTGCGCGATGAGGATGTAGTACACCGCGCGGCGCTTTCTAACCGGGAATGCAGCCATCGTGTGGGTTGGACTGTTCATCGCCCCGGGAAGTTCCGTGTGTTGCCGGGGGTTAGTTTTCGGCGGGCGCACGCCCGGCGCGATCGACGACGAGGAACTCGACCGGCTCTTTGCGCGAGTCGAGCCTGAGACCCAACTGTTCCCGAATTGCCGTGAAAAGGTCGGGGGCAGCGTCGCTGACCAGGTTGCCGGCCGGCTGGGATGAGAGCCGCATGTAGCTCAGTACATACGAGAAGCGGCCTTCGAGTCCGGTTTTGTCCACGACGGGCCGGCCTGACGGATTTTCCAGCATTCCGGCCAGTTGGGCCATCGTCCCGACGCCAACGATCACGGATTGACCCACGTTGGCCGGCGGGACGGGAGGATGGGCAGGATCGAATGCGTGGATCTTCGGACCGCCTTTTCCTACCACCAGAACCCAGGCCGGCACTTCCCTTGTCTCGGGGTGAAGAACCAGTCCGAAGCGGTCTTTCAGAAGCGTCTGCAGCATCGGCCCGAACTCGCTGTCCGGAACGCCGTCGGGCGACTTTGCCACGGCGTCAAATCTGTCGGAGTCGAGCCAGCCGGGTCCCTGAATGCGTTCTTCGTTGATTTCCCAGGCGGCGCCAATCAGGCGTCTGAGAGTTGCGTTTTCCACCGTCAATCTTCCATGACGTAGCGAGGGGTAGTTGGAGACAAGCGAACCAGTGTGATTCGTCCTGATCGTCGCGACTTCGAATGCCGGCGGCTGCGCATGTACGGCGAAAGCAGCGAATAACAGGGCCGGAAGATGTCTCATGGTCGTGAGTGGGCTCTACCCGTGTTGGACGTCGGCCTTGTTTTAACCGTGCAGAGAATTTGCGTTTGACAGACAGCGCGCTTCGCTGGCGTTATCTTGCGCCGGCCAGAAGGCCGGCGGCGGGGCTGAAGCCCCGGCCCCACATTGTTCGGAGAATTAGCGGACTTCGCCGATTAAAGGACGGTTCAGTTCCGTCCGCCAGTCGGCGGGGTTGGGACTCGATTCCGGCCCCGATACGTAGCATTCCCAGAGGTCCGCGGCGGGCGTGTGTCCGTTGGCGGCGATCCATGCGCCGAACTCGCCCCAAGCGGCGCCGAGGCCCTGGTAGGGACCGCGATAGACCGTGCGGGCTACGGTCGTGGCGGGAAGTTCGCCCGGTTGCACGCGGCCCGCCGCGGTGACGGGCTGCGCGACCGGCACACCAATTTCGAAATCGAAGATCTTCGGGTCCATTCGGAAGTGATGCGAGAACACCGGCCCGGCGAGGGCGATCCCCTGCGCTGCGACGGCGGTCATCAGTTCGCCGATGCCGGGTCCCATCACATTCTGAATCTCTTCGCGCGGAATGGTCAGGCGGATGGTGGCGGTGAGCCGGGAAGTGCTTTGCGTGATTTGCGGCGTGTCGATCATAGGTGTATTTTGAGCTTTCATCCAACGGGGTTTTGCGGGCGCCAGAACGGCTCGGGCGCCGCGATGAATTCGACGGGAACTTCGGGAACGAACGGCTTGAGCCATTCAGCGCAGAGTTTCATGCCGGACTGCTCGGAGACGACGTGGCCGAGCAGGAGAAGCGCCTTCTTCTTCCCCGAAGAGATCATGTCCTGAACGTACTCGACCAGCTCCCATTCGCGCGTCTCGCCGACGACCAGCGCGTCTACATCTTCGCGCGCGATAAACGGGATGCCGGGGAACTGACTGACGTATCCCCAACTGGTCATGACGCGGCTTACCGGAAGATTCGGGTCTCCCAGAACGCGCATGGTCCGTATGTTCAATTTTGCCTCGATCTCCCGCGCAAAACGCGCGAGCGGCGCCTCGGGAAGGGTGATCCTTCTGGGATTTTGGGGATCCGCGTATTTCTCCCACCCGAGGGCCCGGTTCATGCCGGTGGCGATGCCGTCAGGATGGCGCCCGTGCCAGTGGTCGTGGAAATGAAAGACGACCATTCCGTTCTTCTTCAGGAAATCGAGTTTGTATAGATAGGTCGGATCCTGGGACAACTGGTCGACGTTGTCCTGGTGCGAGAAGAAGGTGGACTCGTGGGTAATGACCATGTTCCGGCCCGCGGCGGCGGCCCGCTTCACTACATCGAGGGTGGCCATCATGGTTGTGGCGATTCCTTTCACGGGCGTGTCCGCGGATCCGGCAATGATGTTGTCAACCGTCTTCTCCCGCCAGGGGATACCGATGTTCGCTTTGATTCGCTCAATGACCTGGCCGGCGGTGACAGGCTGAGTTGTCTGGGCGATCCCCAGGCGCACGGCTTCCAGCCCGGTTCCCGCCAGCAGAAAGGTCCGGCGCGAGTGATTTGTGTGTTCGGTGCTCATTATCGGAATCAGTGGGTAACGAGCAGGTTATTCGCATAAAGGGGACTGGTCAAGTCCCCTTTATCGCGGACAGAGGCGAACAGCTCAGGATTCGGCCGCGCCGATTTCGACGGGGCGAGCCTCGCCGGAGGTTAAGAGTTCCGCCAGCTTGTCGTAGCTCTCCGCGGCGCCGTGCTCCATGCCGGATGCGACGACCGCATCGCGGATTTCGGGCGATGCGTAGAGCACCGTGGCGGTGAGCGTTGTCTTGCCCGCCTCTTCGGTGAGGATGGTGGTTACCAGCGACTCGCCCGGGTAGTCATCGAACGATTCCGTGTGGACAGAACGGTGGGGCGGCGCGATCTCCCGATAGACGCCGCGCATCCCCATTTCAACGCCTCCGGGACCGCGCAAGACGAACCGGAAGGAGCCGCCCACCCTCAGATCGACGTCGCAGACGGCCAGGGACCAGCCGTGCGGTCCGAACCAGCGCTTCAGCAGTTCGGGTTTGGTGAAGGCATCGAAGACCATGTCGCGGGGAGCGTCAAAGACGCGCCTCAGGACGATTTCGCGGTCGCCAGATGCGGTTACGTGCAGTGTTCCGGTGTTCTTCATTGGTGATCTCCTCTCTTTGTGCGCGGACGTTTCTTCGGTTTTGTTTTCTTCTCGTCGCTCTTCATCTCTTCCAGCAGGACATCGAGACGCTGGAAGCTCTGCTCCCAGAAGCGCCGGTAGTCTTCGAGCCAACCGTTGGCTTGCGCGAGTGGCCCCGCCTCCAGACGGCGAGGGCGGCGCTGCGCATCGCGCCCGCCGGATATCAGACCCGCTCGCTCCAGCACTTTGAGGTGCCGAGAGATCGCGGGCTGACTGATGGCGAACGGCTTTGCCAATTCCGACACCGAGGCCTCGCCGGCCGCAAGGCGAGCGAGGATGGCGCGCCTGGTCGGATCGGCGAGAGCGGTGAATGTCGCATCGAGCTGGGGGGAGGCATTCATCATTACTCAGTTATATAACACTTCGATTATGAAAAACGTAGTCGTTCGTGTCAAGCAAATCTTCGCGAGGAGCGCGGTGAGACCGTCACCGAAGCCGCACATTTCTATTTGCTTCTTTTTCAGTTGCTTGCAGATTTTTTGGGGCTGGCGCCGCTCAGCCGACCGCTAGTGTTGAGTCGCAAGCCGGTACGGCGCCGGCGGGCAGAAAGGCGACGAAATGGGCGGCGATCCATCCGGTGGGGTCACTTCGTTCATGCTGTTACTGTTCGGCTGGTAATCAGCCGCTTTCTATGCGCTCGCAGTGCGCATCCGCCGATCAAAAAGCCGGTCTTTACCGGT
>DASZUZ010000393.1:0-6077 GCA_035547415.1 Bryobacteraceae bacterium
TTTTCCCATCCATCGTGCTGAGCGCGACCGCGGGCTTCGAAAGTGGTTCGATCGCCGACTGGTTTTCCTGGCCGAATCGTCTGTGGGCTGTAGGACCTTCCGTGCTCCAGACCGTGTTCGACGCGGGACGGCGGCGCGCCAACGAGCAGGCCGTGACGGCGAATTACGACGCCATGGTCGCGCAGTATCGTCAGACAACCCTCGATGCCTTTCAGCAGGTGGAGGACAACCTCGCGGCCCTGCGCATCCTGGAGCAGGAGACCAAAACACAGAGCGCGGCGATGGCCTCGGCGCGACGATCGCTCGAACTCTCCATGAACCGCTACACAGGCGGCCTTGTTACTTATCTCGAAGTTGCGACGGCCCAGACCGTCGCTCTTGAGAATGAAAGGACGGCCGTGGATATCCAGCGCAGGCGCATGGATGCGACGGTGCTCCTGATCAAGGCGCTGGGTGGCGGTTGGGACGTCTCGAAACTTCCCCGCGTCACAAGTTAGTCGGTTCCAAAAGTGGCCGCGAAAGTGTTGGGGGCACTTTTTGAATGCTGCCCCCTTGACTCCGGCCAGACCGGCGTTCGCCCCTCTCTCAGTTTTTGCCCTGTCCGAGAAACTGTCCGCGGTAGCCTTTTTCCGGAACACCAAGGGTCTGCTCAAAAATTAGTTGACAAACCGGCATCCCCGAAACGACCCGCACCTTCAGCGAACCATGATTAAAGATTTAGAGTTGAATCGGTCCTTTGAAGCCAGCGTGTATGGTGGGGGCAGTAATGTGAATTCCAATTCCCAATCTGGCGAGAGAACTCTTACCCTCGACCCTGGCCGCGAGGCGCGAATGCGCGGGAAGTTCGATATTCTGTTCGGTCCAGCCGAGCACGAAACTACCCGGCTCCAAAACATGCCCGTTCGCGCTGATTTCAATGGGATCAGAATAGGCTTGGACGAACTTGTTGAAACTATACCCCTTTGCTGCCGGTGAGACGGTCTGATCTACCCCGCCCACCTCCACAGGCCTCCACACGCGAAGATTCTTTGAAAGGGTGAGATCAAGGCTGGTAGAACTGTACGCTGTCTCGACTGGACGAGGCTCAATCACGATTTGTCTACTGTCAATAGCCGCCTGAATTTCTCGATCGGTAAGGACCATCTATGCCCTCACCGCAGTCTCTTTTACCCATATTCTCCATCGACCAGAGGCACTTTCCCGCGGAAGTTCCACCAGCACCTTCCCTCCACGTCTTCCGATTTCAGATGCCACCAACCGGTTCTCGTTGATGTCCTTGACGGATACTGCTATCTCCTCAACACTGCCATCAGCGTCCTCAATGCGGGCAATTCTCTCGGCGGGGACAAGGCCATCTGAAATGCTGTCCGTTATAACGCTGATCATGCTCATACCTCTTAAAGTGTAACTTCCGGGCGAATGGGGAGCGAACCGGACAGGTGACCGATTTTACGCCCGAAATATCAAGTAAACTCTAATTGACTTCAGGCATCGTGTCAAGCACAGCCGGCCTGATAAGAAGCCTATTTTCAATTGCGTGCGTCGAAACCAATGAAGGCGTGGCGGCCTGAACGCGTCGGGCTCGATCGATGACAGAATCAGGCATCGCCGGCCGGAGCAAACGGCGATTTCCGTTGCGAGAACTTTGCGAAATCCGGGCGTCGGTCGCAGGTGGTTTGCGACATGACTCAAGCCGGAACTGGTTGATGCCATTCAGAAGATGATGCCCGCCACTCCCTGTGAAAACTAACTTCACCATCAAACTGACCCGCTACCTGCGGCCACAAAAATTTGACAAGCTCGCGCCTTACACCGAATAATATAGAGAAGCTTCCTGTCAGCGGTCTTCTAAAACTCTCCGCAGAGTTTTGTCCTGTCCCAAGCTGTATTTCTTTGTAAGCCCCCGTCCTCGGCCTTCGGTCCCCGTGTAGCGGCCCGTTACCACTCCGAAACTCTTATTCGAGGAATTCATGAAAGTCTTCGCCGCTCTCGCAGCGTTCTGCGCCCTGAGTGTCAGTCTGTGGGCACAAGGGGCTTCATCGCTTAGAGGAACCATTACCGACCCTCAAAAGGCCGTCATCGCCACCGCCAAGGTGACGCTGACAGATAAGGATGCCGGCGTTACTCGCTCCGCCGTAACCTCGCAAAGTGGCGAATACCAGTTTCTGCAGGTTCGCCCGGGAACATATACCGTATCCGTGGAATCACCCGGTTTTGCTCCGCGGACCGTCGAAAACGTCAAACTGCTGGTGGACACGCCCGCTTCGATCGACATCGCGCTCGACGTCGCCGCCAGCGCCTCCACCGTGAGCGTGGTCGCTGAAAGCGCGCAGCTGAATACGGTTGACGCGAGCGTCGGCAACGCCTTCGAAGAGAAGCAGATTCAGACGTTGCCGCTGCAGACGCGTAATGTCGTTCAGTTGCTGAGCCTGCAGCCCGGCGTGACGCAGTCTGGCGAAGTCATGGGCGCGCGCCGCGATCAGAATTCGATCACTCTCGATGGCGTCGATAACAACGATAACCAGAATCCGCTTTCGGGGCTGAACGGAACGGGCACGCTGAACAGCAGCGCAAATTCCGGTTTTACAACCGCACTGCCCGTGCCGCTCGATTCCGTGCAGGAGTTTCGCGTCACGGTCGCGGGTGAGAGCGCGAGCGCCGGGCGTTCGTCTGGCGGTCAGGTCTCTCTCGTGACTCGCAGTGGCACCAATGAACTGCACGGTTCCGCCTATGAGTACAACCGCAACACGGATTACACCGCGAACAACTGGTTCAACAACCGGTCCGGCGTTCCGCGTCCGCAGCTCGTTCGCAATCAGTTCGGCGCGTCTCTGGGCGGCCCGGTCAGGAAGAATCGGGTGTTCTATTTCCTCAATTACGAGCGCCGTATCGATACGAGTCAGCAGAGCGTCACTCGTACCGTCCCCTCGGACACGCTGAAGCAGGGGATCATTCAATTCAAAACCACGAACGGCGCGGTTTACACGTTGAAGCCTTCCGACCTCGCCGCCATCGATCCGCTGCACATCGGTGAGACGCAGACGATGCTGAACTATCTCGCGCAGTTTCCGTCGGGGAACTCTCCATCGATCGCGACGGACGGCGGACTCAACTTCAACGTGCTGCGTTTCAACGCGCCGGTCAAACTGGACTATCGCACCTACGTCGGCAAATTCGACTGGGTCGTCGACTCGGCGGCGAAACACACCGTCTCGTTCCGAGGCACGTTGTCGAATAACGGCGAAACCAACCAGAACGGACTCTCGGAATTTCCGGGCGAGGCCTCCGCGTCGCAGATTCTTTCCGATAACCGCGGCTTCGGAATCCGCTACACCGCTCTGCTCACGCCCTCGCTGACGAATACGGCAAACGTCGGCGTCACGCGCATCGGTTATGGCCTGACAGGCTCGAACGATCCTTCGCTGACGTTTGGCGGCCTTGCCGGTCTCGAGAACTTCGTGCGCGGCACGGGCCGGATCAATCCGACCTGGAATTTCAGCGACGACGTGAACTGGGTCAAAGGCCGTCACACGATCACGACGGGCGTCAACTTGCGTTGGATCGATAACAACCTGGCGTCGTATTCGAACTCCTATCCGTCGTACTCGATGAGCCGGGGCGTGCTGCTGGGTCTCGGACAGGATATCTACACGACGGCGCTCAACTATGTCGCCAATGGCAACACGGCGCTGAAGCTGTCCAACTCCACCGCGGTTACCAATGCCTTCGGCACTCTGCTGGGTCTGGTGAACTCTTATAACGCGACTTACCAGTTCCGGAAGGATGGCTCGGTTCTGTCCTTCGGGCAGCCGCGCCAGAACGACTTCATCACTCACAACTATGAGGTCTACCTCCAGGATTCCTGGAAGATCACTCCCACGCTGACCGTGAACTACGGACTGCATTACGAATACGACACGCCGGTCTACGAGGCGAGCGGCCTGCAGGTCGCGACGACTCCGGGGCTGAATCAATACTTCGCGAACCGTGTTTATGGGCAGGCCATGGGCATTCCCGGCAATCAGTTGCCGAACGGCGACCATCTGATCTACGCTCTGTCCGGGCCCGGCAACGGGCTCTCGAGCTGGTACAAACCGGATAAAAACAACTTCGCGCCACGCATTTCGGCGGCGTGGTCGGTCAATCCGAAGACCGTATTCCGCGCGGGCGCCGCGATGGTGTACGACACTTACGGCAACGATCTCGCGGCGAACGTGTCGTCGCTCGGTTCGATCGGCCTCTCGACGAGTCTGTCGAACCCGGTCAGCTACAACTTCACCACGTCGCCCCGCTACGGGACAGGCGTTCTGCCAGCCCTGCCCGCCGCGCCGGCCGGCGGTTTCCCGTATACGCCCGGCGACATCTCGGCGATTTCGGGGACGTATTACGGGATCGATCCGAACCTGAAGGCGCCGTATTCGTTCCTGCTGAACGCGACCGTATCGCGTCAGATCAGGGACAACTACACGCTGGAGTTCGGCTATGTGGGCCGCCTGTCCCGCGCGCAATTGATTCAGGAAGACGTGGATGCTCCGCTCATTTACTTCAAGGATCCGAAGAGCGGTATCAACTGGGTTCAGGCTGATTCAACGCTCCGCAATCTGTATAACGGCGGCGTAACGGATGCGGCTGTCCAGAAGAATCCGTCGCTCGTGCCGCTCAATCCCTTCGTGGAAAATATGTTCCCGGGTCTTGCCAGCTATTACTTCCCCGGCAGCGCCACGGCCAACTACTTCCACGGCATCTACGGAGTGAACGCGGGCAGCGATCTGGACAATCTGCATCAGCTCGATCGGGTGAGATCGGCGCAGTTCCCCAACTGCATCGTGATTACCGGTTGCTACACGTTCTTCGCCCCGCAGGGCAGCGCTTATCCGACGTGGACCAACGCCGGTAACGCCAACTATCACGGAATGGTCGTCACGGTCCGGCACGCGCTTTCGAAGGGCTTTGCCTTCGACTTCAACTACACCTGGGCGCACTCGATCGACAATGGTTCGGGTGTGGCAAGCGGCAGCGGTCAGTTCGGCGGCATTCTGCAGAATGTCTTCGTTCCCTCGCTGAATCGCGGTCCCTCGAACTTCGACTTCCGGCATCTGTTCAACGCGAACGCTGTCTACGAGCTTCCGTTCGGCAGAGGGAAGAAACTGCTTGGTTCGGCCCCGCGCTGGCTGGATGAAGCGGTCGGCGGATGGCAGATCTCGGGGCTGATGCGCGTGCAGTCCGGCGCGCCTTCCACCATCACCGGAAGCGGCGTATTCCCGACCAATTACTGGAACTCGTCGCTGGCCATTCCGAACGGCGCTGCGCCTGCGACCGGGCTCTTCACGGACAGCAACGGGAACCCCAGCATCTTCCAGTCGACCGCGGCGAGTTCGGCTTATCAGGACTCGTTCCCCGGCGGTGTCGGATATCGCGGTCTCGTCCGGCTCCCCTGGCAGAAAAACGTGGATCTCACGGTGACAAAAGACTTCCGGATGCCGTGGGAACACCAGAGCCTGCAGTTCCGGGCTGACGCGTTCAACGCGTTCAACTTCGTGAACTACACGACGATCAGCCTGGCGCTTTCCTCGCCCGGTACTTTCGGCGAGTTCTCGGCGGCGCAGGACGCGCGAGTCCTGCAGTTGGCGTTGCGTTACTCGTTCTGATTGGCGAATCGCCCCGAGCCGGCCACCGATCGTCTACACTTTGATCGGGAGATATCTGGTTGGCTCGGGGAAAGTTTTTGAGATTGTTTATCGGCAATATGGCCTCCGGCAAGACACGCCATCTGCTGACGGAAATCGATACTCTTCGGAAATACGGAAATAAAAAGATCGCCGTCTTCAAACCTCGGACCGATACCCGGAGCGGCATGAACTGCATCAAGAGCCGCAAGGGCGATGAACACGCCGCCGAGGAGATATCCCCCTCCAGACCCAATGAACTGTGGCCCGTCCTGCGCGCGAAAGAGTCTGCGGCCGGATGCCGGTTCGAGATCGTCGCATTCGATGAGGTTCAGTTCTTCCCCCGCGATTCCGGCTTCTTCCAGTTGGTGCGGCATCTGATGGACGCGGGCTACGATGTTCTGGCCTCCG
>DASZUZ010000394.1:0-2066 GCA_035547415.1 Bryobacteraceae bacterium
GGAAAGCCCTCGCCCGGATAAGTGAATCCGATGGCCGCATTGGCGTCACTCGCCTGTGCCGTGGTCGTGGACCATAACTGAGCCGCGAGCACATCTCCGGCGACGAGTTGATCACGCACCTCGGCGTTCAGATAGGCTCGCAGGATCTGCTTTTGCCGGATCGCTTCGCCCTTCGCCGCCTGCAGTTGAAGCGGATCCGTGGAATCGAATGGAAACCCCAGTTTCAGCAGGCATGCCCCGATAACATCCTCCGGATCGTCCAGCATTGTGACGCGGCCCCTGAGCGAAGGGGACCAGAGGACATCCCATCCGCGCGGCTCCGCGACCTTACTCTTATTGAAGGCGATGCCCGTGGCATTCCACATGTACGGCACGCCCCACTGAAGATTCGGGTCCCACACCGGACGCTGAAATCTCGCATCGAGCTGCCAGAGCGAAGGCAAACGCCGGTGATCCAGAGGAGCGAGTAAGTGATTGCGTACCATCGGCGCCAGCCGGCTGTGCGTGGGGAAAATCACATCCCAGCCGGAGTTACCGGTGACAACTTTGGCGAGCATCTCCTCGTTGCTTTCGTATGTTCCGTAACGAACCCGAACGTCTCGCTCGCGCTCGAATTTCGTGATCGTCGCCGGATCGATATAACTCGACCAGTTATAAACGTTCAGGCGCGGTCGCCGATCCAGAGCGCACCCCGCGGCCGCTCCGCCGGCCATCAGAAACAAACGGCGGTTCATCGTTCCCCTAACTTCTGAGCGACAAGGATCAGCCCGCCAAAGACCACGACGATGAATGCCGATACGGCATTCACCACGGGACTGACTCCCCGGCGGGCCATGGCGTAAATCACCATCGGCAGCGTTTCGGAATCCACGCCGGCCACCAGGCTCGTGATCACGTAATCGTCAAAGGACACCACGAGAGCCAGCAGCCCAGCCGCCGCAACGGCAGGTAAAAGCCAGGGCAACGTCACGCGGCGAAACGCGGCCCACTCCGTGGCGCCCAGGTCCATGGCGGCTTCCTCGAGCGACCTGTCGTAATGGCGCAATCGTGCGGAGATGACAATCGTCACATACGCGATCGAAAACGCGACATGCGCGATCACCACCGTATGCATGCCGAGCGGCAGATGAAGAAAACGGAAGATCCACTGGAAAAGCGCCAGCAACGAAACGCCCGTCACGATCTCGGGCGTGACCAGCGAGAGGTACAGAGCGCCTGAGAGTAGAGGAGCGCCGCGCCGCCACATGCCATAAGCCGCGAGCGTTCCGATGACAGTGGAAATCGTCGCTGCGACAGCCGCGATGATCAGACTGTTCAGCAGACCTTCCGCCAGTTGGGGGTCGGCAATTGCGGCCTGATACCAGCGCCATGAGAAACCCTGCCAGATCGTGAAGCGGCTTGCGTTGAAACTGAACGCGACAAGAATCAGCAGAGGAAGGTGAAGAAACAGGAATGCGAACGCGGCATAGACGCCCAGCGCGCGCCGCGTCACAGCAGTTCCCTGGCGGCCCGGCTCCGCATCAGCCCCGCCAGCATCGCGGCGCTCGCCGTCATGAGAACCAGAGACGCGGCGGCGCCGAACGGCCAGTCGCGAGCGGTTGTGAACTGGTTCTGAATCAGGTTCCCCGCCATGATCGACTTGCCTCCGCCGAGTAAGTCCGGAGTCAGGTACGCTCCGAGACAGGGGATGAACACCAGCACGGCGCCCGCGGCGATCCCCGGAGCGGATAAAGGAAGAATCACGCGCAACAGCGTCGATGCGGGTCCCGCGCCCAGATCCGCGGACGCCTCCACCAGCGCCGGATCCAGGCGTTCGAGCGTCGCATACAGCGGCAGTACAAAGAAAGGCAGGAAGTTGTAGACCAGCCCCAGCAGCACGGCGCCGTCGTTATAAAGGAGCGGCAATGGATCATGGATCCAGTGCAGCCCCATCAGCGCCGTATTGATGAGCCCCGTATCGCGCAGAAGAAACAGCCACGCATACGTGCGCACCAGAAAGCTCGTCCAGAACGGCAGCAGCACCAGTTGCAGATAAAGGTTTTTTCTCCGCCTCGCGCGCGCGATGA
>DASZUZ010000395.1:0-4535 GCA_035547415.1 Bryobacteraceae bacterium
ATTTCGGGGACATGTTCACGAAGACGTCGATGAGTCCGGAAACACGCGAAGTGATGAACAGCATTGCCGACAATATTTATGGCGATCTCGTGAATGCCATCGCGAAGGGCCGCGGAAAAGATGCGGCCACGGTGCGCGCCATCATCGACGATGGACCATTTCTCTCGAAGCAGGCGAAGGCCAAAGGTCTGGTGGACGAACTGCGCTACGAGGACCAGATGTTCGGTGAACTCCGGACGACTCTCCGGCAGAAGGAGCTGAAGAAGGTTTCGGAACACGACTATGTCAACGTGCCGGACACATCGGCTGCCGGGCGGGACCGGGTCGCGTTTGTGGTTGGCGAGGGATCGATCAGCCGCGGGGATCCGGAGTCGAGTGACGACTCGGGCCTGCAGTCGGAATCGTTCAACCGGATTCTGGCGCGGGTCGGAAACGATTCCGGCGTGAAAGCCGTGATCGTGCGAATCGATTCGCCCGGAGGCGAAGTCACCGCATCCGACGAGATGTGGCGAGCCATGAATGAGCTCCGGAAGAAAAAGCCGATCGTCATCTCGATGTCCGATGCCGCCGCCTCCGGTGGATATTACATGGCTATGTCAGGCGACCCGATCGTCGCCTATCCGGGCACGGAAACAGGCTCCATCGGCGTGGTATTCGGAAAGCCCAATCTGCACGGTCTTTACGACAAAGTCGGCGTTACCAAAGATTCGATCAGCCGGGGGCGATTCGCGCTCATCGATTCGGATTATCATCCGCTGACCGAGGCGGAGCGCCAGAAACTGCGGGAAGGCGTGGACGCAGATTACGAGGATTTTGTCGCGAGAGTCGCGGCGGCCCGCCGTAAAACGCCTGCCCAGATCGAGCCTGTGGCGCAGGGGCGCGTGTGGCTTGGCGATCAGGCAAAATCCAATGGACTTGTTGACGAACTGGGCGGGATCGACAAGGCGATCGAGATGGCAAAACAAAGGGCGGGAATTCCGGCGACCAGCAAGGTCAGTCTGGTTCTCTACCCTGCCAAACGGAGCCTGTTTGACTTGCTGTTCCGGTCGGCGCCTGAAAGCGAAGCGGAAGCCATGCTATCGAAGGTGGGGCTCGCGCCGTTGCGAGACGCCTGGCGGGATGACCGCCTGCGCGTCTGGATGCGCGGCGGCATGCTCCGGATGATGCCCTTTTCGATTGAAATCCGATAGAGCCGGCTCCTGACGGGCTGGTCAGACGGTTTGAGACCGGCTTTCAGAAAGACGTCTTGATTCGCCCGGTTGCCCTGCGTCATATTGGTTCAGGCAGCCCGAATTCTTCCTATGCCAGGCGAAACGCGACGGACGGCGCATGATGACGGCGGAAAATTTCGACTTCCTCTTCTTCACCGAGCTGATCGGCATGCCCGTCTACGATCTGAAGCACCGGCGGATCGGAACGGTGAAAGACGCAGCCATTGTTCCCCTCATTCATCCGCAGCGCGTTGACCGGTTTTTAGTAGGCCCAGGTACTTCCTGGCTTTCCGTTCGTTACGATCAGATCGCGACCGTTTCTCTGGCCGGCGGCATTCAGTTATCGAACGAACGGCTTTATCCGTACCATTCCGATGAGTATATGCTCCGTATCAATCGGGACCTGCTCGATCAGCAGATCATCGACGTGAACGGACGTAAGGTCGTGCGGGTGAACGATGTCACCTTCGAAATCCGGCATGGGGAGCGGGATTCGCTCTCCGTTCTCGAAGTGGATGTGGGGATTCGCAGTATTTTCCGGCGCATGATGCAGGGCGTCGTGCCGGCGCCTCTGATCCGACGGCTGCAAAGGCCCATTTCGCCCAATTCGATCCGCTGGGAATTCTGCAACATCGTGGAAGCAGACCCGCTTCGGCGCCTGCGCCTGAATATCTCGAACGACAAGCTCGAGCGGCTGCACCCGGCGGACCTTGCGGATATCGTCGAGGAACTCGGTCCGGCGGAGCGCGAAGCGATCTTCGGCACGATGGACAGCGAAGCCGCCGCGGAGGCGCTTTCCGAGGTCGATCCGAAGATGCAGGCAAGCATTCTCGAAGCCCTGGAACCGGAGGTCGCCGCGGACATTGTGGAAGAAATGTCCCCGGACCAGGCGGCGGACGTCCTCTCTGAGCTCGAAGCGGAAACCACGGCAGAAATCCTCCATGAAATGGAGACCGACCCGGTCGAGGAAGTCAAGGAACTGCTCGAGTACGACGAGGACACGGCCGGCGGCATGATGAACACGGAGGCGATTCAGCTTCCCGAAGACATGACGCTTGACGCCGCCATGCTCCGCCTCCGCGAGCACGAGGATCTGCTGGAAAACACGCACGTGCTGTTTCTTGCGGATAGCGCCGGACGTGTCACGGGGACTGTCCCGCTGGCCCGGCTCTTCCTCTCGGGGGGCGACACGCCTCTTCGGGAACTCGCCGCCGACCGACTGATATCGACGAGGCCGGACGAGACGCAGAATCGGGTGACGGAGCTGTTCGATAAATACAATCTGGTGGCGTTGCCGGTCCTCGAGGAAGACGGCACGCTGGCCGGAGTGATCACGGCGGACGACGTGATTACGGTCCTGAGGCATAAATGATGAACATGCCGGGACGCAATGGCTGATCTGTTCTCTCGCCTCAAGCGTCACATTCTGATCTTTCTTGCGGTCCTCGGACCCGGTTTCATTACTGCCGTAGTCGATAACGACTCAGGCGGAATCTATACCTACTCGCAGGCTGGCGCGCGCTGGCTTTATCTCCCGCTCTGGACGCTGCTCCCCATCACCCTGGCCCTCATTGTGACGCAGGAGATGTGCTCGCGGATGGGAGCGGTCACCGGCAAGGGTCTGTCCGATCTGATCCGTGAAGAATTCGGGTTGCGGATGACCTTCGGGATCATGATCCTGCTTGTTCTCGCGAACCTTACCAACATAATGGCGGAGTTCGCCGGTGTGGCAACGGCTCTCGACCTCTTCGGCGTCAGCAAATTTATTTCGGTTCCCATTGCGGCCGCGCTTGTCTGGTTCCTGGCCGTGAAGGGCGATTACGCGAGCGTCGAGAAGATCTTTCTGTTCGCGTGCGTCATCTACATCGCCTACGTGATCGCCGGTTTTCTGGTGAAACCCGACTGGAAAGAGGCGATGATTTACAGCGTCCGCCCCAGGCTGATGCTCGATAGCGATTACATCACGATGCTGATCGCGATGGTGGGCACGACGATCGCTCCCTGGATGCAGTTTTACCTGCAGGCCGCGGTTGTGGAGAAAGGCATCACGGCGAAGGAGTACCGGGAATCGCGTATCGAAGTGATCGTCGGATGCGTCATGACTTCCGTCATCGCATTCTTCATCATTGTTGCCTGCGCGGGAGCGTACCGCGACCATCCGGCCGATATCGGAAGCGCCAAAGAAGCCGCGCTTGCCCTGAAACCATTCGGCGAGTATGCGTTTCTGCTGTTCAGCGCGGGGCTGCTGAATGCATCGGTGTTTGCAGCCTGCATTCTGCCGCTTTCCACGGCGTATTCGGTCTGTGAAGGTCTCGGTTTCGAGTCGGGGGTAAATCGCCGCTGGCGCGAGGCCCCGATCTTTTACTGGCTTTATACGCTGCTCATTGCGGTGGGAGCGGGCGTGGTGATCATGCCTCGTTTTCCGCTGATCCGGATGATTCTGCTGTCGCAGGTACTCAATGGGATGCTGCTGCCGTTCATCCTGATCTTCATGATCATTCTGATCAACAAAACCCACCTGATGAAGGAATGGATCAATCCGCCGCTTTATAATGCCGTGGCGTGGGTCACGGTTGTGGTAGTAATCGGAATGACCCTTGCGCTAACGGGAATCACCATTCGAAATCCTCAATAAGCCAATGCTCGACGACCAACAGTTTCGCAAATTGTCCGATGAAGCGCTTCTCAACCTCCAACGCGCGCTGGAGCGCGCCGCCGAACGGTATGAATTCGATGTGGACCGCAACGAGGGGGCGCTAACCGTGGAGTTCGAAGACCCGCCATCGCGGTTTGTAGTCAGCCCGAACTCGCCCGTGCGGCAGATTTGGGTTTCCGCACGTGTCAGGAGCTTCAAACTCGATTGGGACCCGGCCAGATCCGCATTCGTCCTGTCGGCGGACGGCCGAAGTCTTCAGCGACTGATGGAGGACGTCATCGGCGAGCAGATCGGGGCGAGCGTTTCTCTCTGACTGTCCGGGAAATCTTATGCTTTGGGCGCGGCCAGAATTCGCGCGCTACATTCGCGCCCGCGTCGGCGCCCAGAGAAATGCCGCCCGAAGCGAGTCCGCCAGCCATTGAAAAGCCGGCGGGCTCCCACGCGCTTGCGATCAAACCGCTGCCCACGGCGCCGGAGATGCGGCCCGAACTGACCGTCTTTCGACCCGTGGTTGTTTTTCGGGTAATGACGGTGCTTACCAGCGCATGTCTCAGACGAGGCCCGAATCCGCGCTGATTCGAGCGGTAGTAATGCAGATCTTCATGGCGCGCCGCGGCGACCGCGAATTCGATGGAGTGCTTGATCACGTGCTTGCCGGCGGCTGAAGC
>DASZUZ010000396.1:0-9076 GCA_035547415.1 Bryobacteraceae bacterium
CCGAACTGCATGAAAGCCGCACCGGCTTTCATGCAGCAGCATCCGAATATCTGTTCCTTGCTTCGCGATACCTTGTCTGGTTTGATCAAAACCTCGACAGGACGCTTATTGCTCGCCTGGTTGGTCGCACCGCTGCAGCACACTTTTTTAGGGCGACTGCGTTTTTGGTCCGCACGCCGCCACGGCGTGCTGAACTTGGCCCGCGAGCCATGGGAAATCTTTGCGGTTAGATGGCGTCGTGGGCTTAGGAGAATTCATTGCGTAAGCGAGCAAAAGTCGTATTCCCCAGTTAACCGCGAGACCAAGCGCCACTTGACGCTCCTCTTTGCTGAGAAAGCTCGTGCCTTCGGTAAGGCCTGCCTGTCGGATCGCCTCCTCGAACTCTTCCTTGAACAACTCCGCCGGCGTGCCAAAATTGAGGCCGAGCGTTTCGGATTCGGAACTCGAATCTGCCCTTTGTTTCTGTAGTTGGCAAATGTTGTCCAGTGCTGCCCGCCAGTGGCCGGTTCCCAGGCTTGTTCTCAAGTGTCGGCACGCAGCTGCGAGAAACAGACACAGTGGCTGGTAAAGTGCGCCGTTGAGATCCAGTTTGCCACGATGAATGCTCCGGGCATTACGGATCATCAGGTCGAGAACGACGGCGTCGCGATGGGGTCCCACTGGGGCAATGCCAAAAACGGCCCTCTCCGTCAATTCGAGAACACTCTCAAACCACTTGCTTAATTCTGTCGCTAAGATAGTGAATTTGCTGTCCATTTATGCTGCTTCTGCTGAGAGAATCGCCTGCGCCGGTGACCCGAACCCTTCATATCCCCACGCAGCAGGTTCGGCTACCCACCGCGCATCAGCGAATTGTGGCGGCATTTCCGACGAATCCATGGGCCAGCATCGCGGCGCCTCGCTTCGGAGGACAGCCTGTTCACTTTCGGAGAGATCCGTCCATGTCCTCTCCATTTCATCGAGAATGGCGTCCTCTTCCTCAGACTCTTTCCCTTCCTGCTTCCATCGAGTCCGCCAGAGCCGTCGTTCCAGCCGCCTATAAAGCAACATTTCATTACTCATATGTCTTGCTCCATGAAAGACGAGTCCCCGCCAGGTCTGATTCGTACTGCTCTAGGGTACAGATTGTTTTGGGTTCCACGCAGGCGTGCGGGTACCGATCCGGGTGAGCAACCAGGCCCAAAGGTAGCGCCTCTGTTGTCATTTGGAAAACCGGATCCCGTCCTTCGCCTCCGAGCGATTTCGGCAGACGAGGCTTCGGCAGATTTTGCGCCGCATCGAGGGCTACAGACATGCCCCCGGTCCCTGGACTCACGCTGCCATTCTGCGCAACGCTGATGTCACAATTGTTTCCTTGGACTCGCACACCTAAGGTCCGGCTCGAACGCCCGGTTACCGGAAAGCCGTCTGTATCTTTTTTCATCGCTCGAAACATCGGCGATACGGTTGCTCTGGATTCAACTTCCGTTGAAGGCGCGTTATCTTGCCACACAAAAAGATGCTATCAAAGCTGATTTTTGACTCGAGCGAGGTTATTCCTCTGTGACACGTATCCATACAACTCGTTCCTTGGCGTGATCACTCGCTTACGGCAGACATCTTGGTAGACGATCATCACATCACTTGAGAAAGACCACTACTCCTGAGAAATGCCTTCAGGAATTCACTCAGCTTGTTTGTCGACATCTGTTCTTTGTTCCTTCGACGGCGTCACAAAACCCGCCACTGAATAGTCGTTGCCGTTTCAGCCACTTACCCTTCGCTCGTGCCATCGTCAGTTCTGCCCCGGCGTACGCTGATGCCAGGCTCGCACGAACCGCCACCCCAAAACGCACAAGGAGAACCAGTCATGGCTACCGCCGCCCAGATCGCCGCCAACCAGGCAAACGCCGCCCTGTCCACCGGACCCCGCACTGAAGAAGGCAAAGCCGCCTCCTCCCAAAACGCCATCACCACCGGCCTCTTCACCCAGCGCGATTTCGTTCGCCCCGAAGAAATCGAAACCTACAACGAACTCGCCAGCAGTCTCTTCTCTCAGCTGAACCCCGAAGGAGCCCTCGAAGTAACCTTCGTGGACGAAATCGTCAGCGCCTCCTGGCGTCTCCACCGCTGCGCCACCGCCGAAGCCGCTCTCGCCGCTCAGTCCGCCCTCGACCCCATGCTTGACGACGACCTCGCCGCGAAAAAACAGAAATCCATCGACCGTGCCCGGGCCCAGGCCTACAACCTCCTGCGCCGCTCCACCGCCGAACTCCGCCGCCTGCAGACCGACCGCATCATCCGCTTCGAACTGTTCGCGCAGGGCGAGGAGCCCACCGAAAACGGTCTCGCCAGCTACAAAGAGGTCACCGCCACGCTCGCCACCGACGAGCGCCGCAAAATCCTGAAAGGCAAAGCCAACGGCATCGGCTCCTTCGAAGATCTCCTGCACGCCGTCACCACGCCCCCGCCCTATCGGCCGCCCGCCGAATCGGCTTCGTTTTGTAATCCGCCCGAATCGGCAGCCCAAACGAAGGCCGCCTGAGCCGGCGAAACCAAAGCTCTATAAAAAATCGGCGTTTATCTGTGTTTATCCGTGGCCGTCAAGCTCAAAACCCGACGACCGCCATACGCCCATCCGTCTCGAGCGTATCGCCCGTCGCGTTCGAAATGCTCGTCGGCACCCCCGGCCGGTCCACCAGCGCCAGCGACCGCACCATCCCGGTCAGCAGAAGATCGCTCACCACCTTCGCCCGCTCCCGGTCGATCTGCGAAT
Organism: Bryobacteraceae bacterium; assembly: GCA_035547415.1. Classification (GTDB taxonomy): domain Bacteria; phylum Acidobacteriota; class Terriglobia; order Bryobacterales; family Bryobacteraceae; genus BOG-234. The sequence continues at coordinate 2,756 of DASZUZ010000396.1, forward strand.
CCACCTTATGAATAAACGTCCGGTCCCGCTCCGAAAAATCGATCCCGATATCGTGCGTCGACGAGCACACCCACACGGGCTTCCCGTCGAACGTCTCCGGCCGCCGGAAAATCCGCAGATGGTGCCGCTGCGCGAACGTGTTGTTACCTTTCTGATAAGCCATCGCGGGTGGCTGCCCGTCCAGCAGCAACACGGACATCGGCCCTTCCTTATACCCGCGGCTCTCGATCAGCGCCCGCGCCGTCTCGAGCTTCGATTCCGCGCTCAGCTTCGCCGCCGAAGACCAGCCGGCTTTCTCGAACGCCGCCTTCAGGTCCGCCTCCGTCCCGATGAACATGATGTTCGTCATGTCCGAAGGGCGCGGCGGCTGTTCCGCGACCGTCCGGAACGGCTGCCGGTTCACCAGGTCCGTGAGCGCCGCCTGGTTCGGAAACGGCTGCAGCTTCGCTTCCGGACCCGCCGTCGGCCCTCGCCAGTCGAGCGGCTGCGTCAGCTTCAGCGTCAGCTCCGCGCCGGCGTCATAGTCCACATTGGGATTCGCGTCCTCCACCTTCAGGACCTGCTTCGCGCCCTGAATCAGGCCCGCGAGCCCGGCCAGCTTGTCGTTGGCCTCCAGCTTCGCGATGCCCTGATCGATCCGCGAACTGAACGTCTGCGACCCGTCGATCCCGGTGATCACGCCCTTGTCGTCCACCGTTTCGCGCGCGTTGTCGATGCCGCTCACCATGGCCGAAACCGTCGTTTTGTACGATCCCGCTGCGATCTCCGTGAACGCCAGATCGACCTGCGCAAGGTCCTTCTCGTGCGCCGGCCGGACCTGCTTCACTGTCCCGGTAAGCTGTGCGCCCGCGGGCACGACCATCGCCCCGTTCACCGCCACCGGAGCCCCCACGATCGCATGGACCGCCGCGCCCGCCTTCGTTGTCTCGCTCGCGATCTTGTCCGTCAGCCGGATGCCGATCTCCGTCCCGGCCGGGACCACCGCCGCGAACAACGGCGAAGCCAGCAGCGCAATGGTCAGGCGCTTCATCGCGTCTTCAGCTCCGCCACCGGGCCGGTGATGTCCTCGATCCGGAGCGCCAGGTCCTTGCGTTTGCCGAACTCGCTCTCGGGCACGTCGAACCGCACTCCGACCATCCGGTCGATCCGCTCGTGCCCGCGCAGCACGTCGCGCGCCCGCAGCGGAGGATTGTACTGCTCTCCCAGCATCGGGTAGTTTTTGAAGACGTTGTCGAGGTCCTTCGCCGCCACCACGTGCCCGTCAACCGACGAGCCGTCCGGCATCTCCAGACTCGATTCGACCGACCGCACCACCATCTGGCGGTCCGAATCGTTCTGCAGGCTGAAGTCGAGAATCACGAACATCTCGTTCTCGTCCACCTGCTGCGTCCGGACCTTGCCGATCTTGCCCATGGGCTCGAGGTGGTTGCCCTTTGTCCGGGCGTACGCGATCCAGACGATGACCAGAATGACCGCGAGCGCCACCCCGAACCCGATACCGAAGGGCTTGCTCATGACGTCTTAGGAAAGCTCTCCGACCATGTGCAGGATGTCGCGCATCGATTCGTGCGCCTTCTCGATCAGACGTCCGTCGAAGATGTGGGTTTCGAGTCCGATATGACCCTGGTAATTGTCCTTCTGCATCGCTTCCATAATGGACTTCCAGTCGATCTTCTCCGGGCTCTCGGCGATCACGCCTTTGGCTTTGATTTGCGCGTTCATCAGCCGGTTCTTCGGGACTTCGGCGTAGCCGTTCGGCCAGGGCACTTCCTTGAGGGGCAGGGCATTCTGCGGGTCCCAGTTGAGGCCGATCGTCTTCGAAGGCAGCAGCTCCATGATGGCCTTCGATTCGACCGACGTGCCGATGTTCTGGGTGCTTTCGTTTTCGATCAGAAGATGAACCTTGCCCTTTTCCGCGATCGGGATCAGCTCTTCCATGGTCCGGACGATCAGCGGGAACGTCGTCTCGGGATTGGCCACGCGCGTCCCCGTGAACACGCGGACCTTGTCGACGCCCAGAATATTGGCCGCCCGGACGGCGCTCTCGACGTCCTCTTTCCGGCGCTCCCATCTCTTCTGATCGGCGGCCATGCGGGCGGCGTGCTGCTCGTCGGTTTCTTTGCGCATGCGCTCGGGCGTCGTCCCGGGCCACGTGAACTTGAGGAGGCTCGTGTTGAGGAAGGTAACTTTCAGTTTGTTGGCTTCGAGTTCGGAGGCCCATCGCTTGAGCTCCGGCTCGGTAAGGAAAGCGAACTCTTTCTTCGTCTCCGGCACGTTGCGCAGTTCCACGCACTGCAGCCCGTACTCGTGCGCGAAGGCGATCGCGTCGGCCTGTGTCTTGCCGATTTCATCGGTGATGGCGCTGATTTTGGCTTTCGTGATGCGCGACTTGAAAGCCTGCAGGCGCGAAGCGGCGAGGATGCCGGCGGAGCCGGCGAGTAGTTCTCTTCTGGTCACATTGCGATGATAGCTCCAGATGGACGTACAAAATCAGGGACTTTTGATCGACGCCGCCGCCGGTCCCGGCATCCTGCACGCCCTCACCGGCGTCATCGCGCAAAACCAGGGAGACATCGGCACCGTCTCGATCCTCGAAAACACCGCCGCCGGCGCGCGCGTGTACTTCGAGGTCTCCACCCCGTCGTGGGAGCCGATGATCGCCGGACTCCGCGCCCTCCCCGTCGTCCGGCGCGTGGAACTGGTCCGGAGCATGCAGCAGATCTATGGCAAGCGGATCATCATCATGGGAGGCGGGGCGCAGGTCGCGCAGGTCGCGATCGGCGCCATCGTCGAAGCCGACCGCCACAACATCCGTGGCGAGCATATTTCGGTGGATACCATCCCGCTCGTCGGCGAGCAGCCTCTGGCCGAAGCTGTTCGCGCCGTGCCGCGTCTGCCCAGAGCGAGGGCGCTCGTCCTGGCGGGTTCTCTGATGGGGGGAGAAATAGAAACAGCGGTACGCGAGGTGCGTACCGCTGGCTTACTGGTCATCAGTCTGAATATGGCCGGCAGCGTTCCGGACGCCGCCGACCTGGTGGTCACCGATCCCGTTCAGGCCGGCGTCATGGCCGTGATGGCCGTCGCCGATACCGCGAAGTTCGCAATCGAACGCCTGAAACGGCGCGTCTTCTAACGGGCCGCGAGCAGCGCCCGCAGACGCCGCGCCCGCTCTGGGGCCCGCAGTTGCCGGAGCGCCTTCGCTTCGATCTGCCGGATGCGCTCGCGGGTTACGTCGAACTCCTGGCCGATCTCTTCGAGCGTGTGCTCGCGCTCGCAGCCGATGCCGAAGCGCAGCCGGATCACCTTCTCTTCTTTCGGAGAGAGCGTCTTCAGGATGCCGGCGGTTTCGTCGCGAACGTTCGATTCGATCACGGCATCGACCGGAGAGCCGACCCAGCGATCTTCGATCAGGTCGCCCAGCGCCGATTCGCCGTCTCGTCCCACCGGGGTTTCGAGCGACACCGGGTCGCGCGAGATGGTCTTCAGCTTCTGGACCTTCTCCACCGGGATGTCCATCCGGCGGCTGATCTCTTCGTTTGTCGGAGTCCGGCCGAGTTCCTTTTCGAGCTCACGGGAAGCCCGCAGGAACTTGTTCATGCTCTCGTTCATGTGGACCGGAATACGGATGGTCCGCGATTGATCCGCGATGGCGCGAGTGATCGCCTGCCGGATCCACCACGTCGCATAGGTCGAAAACTTGTAGCCGCGGCGGTACTCGAACTTGTCGGCCGCGCGCATCAGGCCGATGTTGCCTTCCTGAATCAGGTCGAGCAGGTGCAGGCCGCGGTTGACGTACTTTTTCGCGACCGAGACGACGAGGCGGAGGTTGGCCTCGACGAGGTCTTTCTTGGCGCGTTCGGCTTCCTGCTCGCCATGCCGGATGACGGTCAGCGTGTGCTTGAGTTCGTCGAGCGACGCGCCCGCGCTGGTCTCACGTTTCTTGACTTCGCGCTTCAGCTCGCGGATGCGCTGCTGCATCGCGGCTGCGTTCCGGGCTTCGAGTTTCTTGAGTTCGCGGTCGAGGTGGTTCAGTTCTTCCACCGCCCGCTCGATCTCGCGGGTGAAGTCGCGCCAGCGGACCAGAACCCACGGCACCGCGCGGATCGCGAGCGAGGTCTCCACCTGCGCCCGGTAGTACTTCATGCAGAGCTTCTTGCGGGCCTTCTTGTTGGCCGGCGTCGCCTGCTGCTCCAGCTTCTCCTGAAGCTGCACGGCTTTCTTATGAGAATTCGAAATGTCGCCGAAGGTCTTCAGGATCTCGGTGCGCTTCTTCGTGTCCTGGGGAGTGCCCTCTTCGATGTCGCCGCCGATATCGACGTGGTTGTCGAGATCGTCCGGGTTCTTCCGGAGCGCCTCCGCCAGTTCGACCACTGCCAGTTGCACCAGAGCCGACCGGCTGATCGCTTTCTGCATGCGCAGCTTGCCGCGCTCCATGCGCCGGGCGAGATCCACCTCGCCTTCGCGGGTCAGAAGAGGCACCGCGCCCATCTCGCGCAGGTACACCCGGACCGGGTCGTCCGTATAGATCGACTCCTCGACCTGCTGCTGCGGATGAAGGAAGTCCCCCTCCGCGTCGGCGTCGAAGAATTTAGTCGCTTCCTCGTCGAAATTGATCCCTAGTGGGGTGTCATGTAGAAACTGATCGTCGTCGTGATCCATGCAGATTACCTCCCCGGCACGAAGGCGTGTGTAAAAGACAGCACGCCAGCACTCAATTTGTTGCTGATTTTTTTGTCAGGAATGGCGAACGCCTCAAGCCGCACGAGCGGGAGGGAGCAAACAGGCCGCCAAAAGCGCACAGGACTCCCGGGAACTAAGTGTAACACATTTGTCGCCCGAAAGAACCTCGCAATACTATGGATGTAGCGCACGCTCACGGGTTACAAAATTGTGCGCTCACGGGCGGGTGGCGGCCACGACCATTTCGAGCGTCTTCGAGGTACTGTCCCCGATCGCTTTAGGGTCGCCCGGCTTCCAGCCGTCTCGCGAGCCATCATATTGATAAGAAACGGGTAAGCGCGTCAGCCGGGGGTCGTACTGGCTCTCCGTGCCGCCCATCTTGTAGATCACCATATCGAGCGACGGAACCACGTAAATGCTGTAGCCGCCCGACCCCGCTTTCCAGTACGCGTCCCGGGGAGCGCCGGTGATGTGCCCGTCCTCGTTCACGTTGAAGTTGAAGCTGTGGGTGTAGTGCGGGTTGTATTTGACCATACGCCCGCACATTCGGACAAAATCCGAAGGAACAATCTGCTGATCTTTCCATTTGCCCTCGTGCAGAAGCAGGTAGGCGAACCGGAGCACGTCGGTTGACCGGACCGCGTTGCTGCCGCCGCCCGGCGTGTGGAACATCCGGCCATTGGCGTCAATGCCGCCTTTCAGCTTCGGCCGGTACATGGCGTAGCCCCATGTCCCGAACCCCAGCGGCCCGGCGAGCCGCAGGCGCATGTAGTCTTCCATCTCCATTCCCGTGAGCCGCCGGAGAACGATGGACGCCAGGTGCGGGGAAGTCGTCGCGTACGAATAGCATTCGCCCGGCGCGCACCAGAGCGACTGCTTCAGCGCATAGCCGTCGGTCGTCGAATACGGGCCGTTATCGTCGGCGGGGGCATCCCACGTCTGCTTCACGCCTTTCACGTAGACGGGATTGATGCCGCGGATACCGGCTGACATGGAGAGCAACTGTCCGAGCGTGATGTCCGCCTTGCGCGGATCGTCCAGCGGGAAGATTTCGGCGGGCATGTACTTCGGGGTGAAGACCTTCTGGTCGAGGCCGTCCGGGATCAGGTCGTGCTTTTCCCTCAGCATGATGCCCACGGCGATGCTGGTGAAAGCCTTCCCGCAGGACGCGAGTTCGGGCAGCGCCTCGCGGTTGCCCCGCCCGAAGTATTTCTCGTAGACGAGATAGCCGTGCCGCACGACCAGCAATCCGCCGTGCTGGCTGGTCTGCTGGACATAATCGAAAGCTTCGTCGAGCTTGCGAACGTCCATGCCGGCGATCTTTTGGATTTCCGCGGGGTCTTTGAGGGTTCGCCAGCCGCCCTGCGCATCGGGAGGCGGATAATAGTCCGCGGCTGCAAACAGAACTGGCGCCGCGGTGAAGAGGACCAGCAGAGGCTTCAGCACGGCGCCAGTATATCGAAGGGGTTCAGGCGGTTAAGCGATCAGAATATCGCGGCAATATTCGAGGCACTTCGCGACCTCGATCACCGGATCGGTACCGAAATACTCGTATTCGATGTCGGCCGGGAACGGATACTTCTCCTTCTTCAGCAGCAGGAGAACATCTTTAATCGGAGTATCGCCTTCGCCCCAGCGCGT
>DASZUZ010000397.1:0-7262 GCA_035547415.1 Bryobacteraceae bacterium
GATTGTCGAGCAGATCGAGGTGGGCCGTGATACGCCGGATTTTCTGAATTCGCTCCGGAGCATTCTGCGGCAGAACCCGGACGTGATTCTGGTGGGCGAGATGCGCGACGCGGAGACGATGTCAATGGTCCTGACGGCCGCGGAGACGGGGCATCTGGTGTTTTCGACGCTGCACACCAACGACACCGGGCAGGCGGTTTCCCGGATCCTGGATTCGTTTCCGACGAGCAATCAGGCTCAGATCCGGCAGCAGTTGTCGCTGGCTTTAACGGCTGTAGTTTCGCAACAGCTTGTGCCGGGCGCGGATGGCGTCAGCCGTTATCCCGCGGTCGAGATTATGGCGGCGACGGACGCTGTGCGCAATCTGATCCGGCGGGGCGAGGATCACCAGTTGCGGCTGCAGCTTTCGATCGGGCGGGCCGAGGGGATGATGACCATGGAGCAGTCGCTGGCGGAACTCGTACGAGTGGGGCGGATCACGCGGGAGACGGCTTTCGCGCATTGCTTCCGGGCAGACGATCTGCGGCATCATCTGGAATAGGGCTGCGTCCGCCAGGCAGATGCCCGACCCCACATATGACAAAGGTTTCCGCGACTCCCTGGCCGCCAGCCGGCCGAACTAGCCGATTACAGTAGACATGTGGGGCGGATCCGGGTTCTTTCCGACAATGTCGCAAACAAGATCGCCGCCGGCGAAGTGGTGGAGCGGCCCGCGTCCGTCGTCAAGGAACTGCTGGAGAATTCGCTCGACGCCGGCTCGGCGGCGATCCGCGTGGAAATTGAAAACGGCGGGCGAAGGCTGATCCGGATCGCCGACGACGGCTGCGGCATGCTCCGGGATGACGCGCTGCTGGCGTTCGAGCGGCACGCGACCAGCAAACTGCACGACGTCAAAGACCTGCTTTCCATCGCGACGCTCGGGTTCCGAGGGGAAGCGCTGCCGTCGATCGCGTCTGTGTCGCGGCTGTTGCTTGAAACCAGGTCCCCGGACGAGGAAACAGGAACACGGGTCGAGATCGCGGGTGGAAAAATTCTTTCCTGCGACGAAATTGCGCGGGGAGCCGGAACCACGATTTCGGTGCGGGACCTGTTTTTCAATGTGCCGGCGCGCAAGAAGTTTCTTCGGTCCGAACAGACGGAACTGGCGCACATCGCCTCGCTCGTGACCCACTACAGCCTGGCGCACCCGGACAAGACCTTCGAACTCTGGAACGGCAGTACAAATCTGCTGCATGCGACACCGGTCGAGACCATGCGGGAGCGCGTCTTCCAGGTATTCGGGAGCCAGATTCTGGAAGACCTGATCGAACTGGGCGAGCGCGTGGCGACGCTGAACCTGCCCGATCCCGCGGAGGGGCCTCGCGAATTTGCCCTGCGCGGCTTTGTTTCCCGGCCGCAGGTGCAGAAGAACAACCGGAACTCGATCTTTATCTTCGTGAACGGCCGGCTGATCCGGGATCGACTGCTGCTGCACGCGCTTTCAGCGGCGTATCACAACCTGATGCCCCCGGCCTGCTTTCCGTTCGCGCTTCTGTTTCTCGAATGCGATTGCGAAGAAGTCGACGTGAACGTGCATCCATCGAAGACGGAAGTGCGGTTCCGGCACCAGTCGTGGGTGCACGACTTCGTGCGCGACGCGGTGCGGGAACAACTCATGCAGTCCCGTCCCGCCCCCTCGTTCAGTCCGAATCCCCAACCGGCCGCGGCCCTTCCCTTATCCGAGTTTTCGCAGATGATGCAAAACGAAGCCGCCGCTCCGGAATTCGTGATGCAGCCACCCGCGCCACCCGCCGCCCGTTTCGACTTCGGGGAACCCGCCCCTCCGTCTGCCATTCAGGTTCCTGAGAACAGGACCGCTCCGGCGCCGCTCCGGCTTCGGGTCCCGGACACCCACGGCGCTTTCCCGCTGGACGCCATCCCGATGGACCACTCCATGGCGCGGATCGGAGACTTGCGCCCGCTGGGGCAACTGCACAACAGCTTCATCATTGCGGCCGGCGTCGAAGGTCTATGGATCATCGACCAGCACGTAGCGCACGAGCGCATCCTGTTCGAGCAGACACTGGCGCAGCAGGCGGCGGGGCGGGTGGAAACCCAGCAGTTGCTGATGCCGCTCATCATGCAACTCACGCCGGATCAGCAGATTGAGTACGCGCGTATTGCGGACGAACTCCGCGCTTCGGGCTTCGATACCGAACCGTTTGGCAACCGGACCATCGCCGTCAAAGGCGCGCCGGCCACACTCGGGCTCGGAGATCTGGAGCGGGTGATCTTTGAAATTCTGGAGATCGCGGAAAACGAACTCCGCAGCGTCTCGGTTTCGGATCTGCGGCGGGGAATTGCGGCTTCGATCGCCTGCCGGGCCGCGATCAAAATCAACACGCCGCTCGATCAGCGGAAGATGGAATGGATGCTCGGCACGCTCGCGGCGACAGAATACCCAATGGCTTGTCCGCACGGCCGCCCGGTCGCGCTGCAGTACGGAATGCGGGAAATCCTCCGCGCCTTCCATCGAATCTGAATTTTTACCTCTATTTACAAACCGCGGGGAGACGCCGGATTCGGCCAAACCGGGCTCATCTGGCTCAAACTGCAAAGCTTTTGAAACAAAAACGACCGGCGCCGGGTCCCTCCGCCCGCAGTACAATCAGATAACAAACAGAACGCCAGCGGCCTTGTAAAACCGCAATTTGACTCGGGTTAGGGCGACGAAGCCAGACGCGAATGCAGAGGGGACTCGAATGCCACCCGCCATCTCCCGGCCTGATACCGGGCATAGAAGTATAGAATCGGTTCCACAGTCAGTATTTCTACTGCCGGGCGAGGGTGCATGTTACCTGCTGGCGCTGTAAGCAGTCACTTACATTTACAAGCTCTGAATACGGTTTGAATGACGACCAACACTACCACCACCGATCTGAAGAACGCGCCGGGAGAGCACATCCTGCCGTCCGGCCTGCCTCACCGGCACCCGGAACCCCCTGTGGCCCCTAAACCCCGCAAACGCGGCTTCCTCTGGGTGGTGCTGCTGCTCGCCGTGGTGGCCGTGGCGGGATATGCGGTCTGGCGCGCCGGGCAACCGGGGCTGGTCGCACAGCCCCAGGGCGGCGGGCGAGGCCGGGGACGCGGTCGCGGCGCCTTCGGGCCCACGCCTGTTTCCGTCCAGAAAGCGACGCGCATGAATGTCCCGGTCTACCTGACGGGCCTCGGCAACGTCTCCGCGTTCTACACCGTAACAGTCAAATCACGGGTGGACGGCCAGCTCATGGCGGTCGATTTCAAGGAAGGCGATTTCGTCAAGCAGGGTCAGGAACTGGCCGTGATCGATCCGCGTCCTTTCCAGGTGCAGCTCGAACAGGCCGAAGGAACCCTCGCGCGCGATCAGGCGTTACTCGCCAATGCGCGCGTCGATCTGGAACGTTACAAGACGCTGCTCGCGCAGGACGCTATTCCGAAGCAGCAACTGGATACGCAGAATGCCACGGTGGGTCAGTATGAAGGAAACGTTAAGACCGATCAGGCGAACATCGATAACGCCAAACTGCAGATCACTTACGCGCATATCATCGCGCCTATCAGCGGACGCATTGGTCTGCGACTGGTAGATCCAGGCAATATCGTGCACGCTTCCGACGCCAACGGGCTGCTCGTCATCACGCAACTGCAGCCGATCTCGGTATTCTTTACGATTCCCGAAGACAGTTTGCCGCAGGTCATGAACAAACTTCGAGCCGGAGCCCGCCTGCCGGTAGATGCGTTCAATCGGGACAACTCGGCGAAGCTTTCGTCCGGATACCTGCTGACCGTAGACAATCAGATCGATCCGACGACGGGCACATCGAAGATGAAAGCGGTCTTCGACAACAAGGACAACGTGCTGTTTCCAAACCAGTTCGTCAACATGAGGCTGCTGGTCAATACCAAACCGAACCAGATCGTTATTCCTTCCGTTGCGATTCAGCACGGGCAACAGGGTCCGTTCGTTTTCCTGGTGGACGACGACTCCAAGGTGAAGATCCAGCCGGTGCAGCCGGATATCGTCCTCGAAAACAACATGACTTCGATCGCCAGCGGTCTGAGCGAAGGCGACCCCGTCGTGGTGGATGGCACGGACCGGCTGCAGGATGGCAGCCAGGTGCGGATTCGCCGTCCCGGCGACGACGGCTCGGGTGCGCCGGAAGGCGGTGCGCGGCGGGGCGGTGGCCGTAACCGCAAAGGCGGACAGAAGGGCGGTCAGTGAGTCCCTCCCGTATTTTCATCCTCCGGCCCGTAGCGACTTCGCTCATGATGGCCGGATTGGTTCTGGTAGGGGTTGTCGCATTTCAGCAGTTGCCGGTTTCGGCGCTGCCGCAGGTGGACTATCCGACTATTCAGATCCAGACGTTCTATCCGGGCGCGAGCCCGGAGGTTATGACGTCGTCGGTGACGGCGCCGCTTGAAAAGCAGTTCGGCCAGGTACCCGGTCTGCAGCAGATGACGTCGATCAGTTCATTCGGCAGTTCGCTCGTCACGCTGCAGTTCAATCTCGACCTCAACATTGACATCGCCGAACAGGAAGTCCAGGCGGCGATCAATGCGGCCGGCACGTTCCTGCCCCGCGATCTGCCGACGCCGCCCGTCTATTCGAAAACCAATCCGGCGGACGCACCGATCCTGACGATCGCGATCACCTCCGATACCATCCCGCTTCCCATGGTGCAGGAACTTGCCGAAACGCGCATGGCCCAGCGAATTTCGCAATTGCAGGGCGTCGGCCTGGTGAGCATCAGCGGAGGCCAGCGGCGCGCCGTGCGCGTGCAGGCCAATCCGACCGCTCTCGCTTCCTACGGACTCAGCATGGAGACGCTGCGCACGGCGCTCGCCAGCGCGAACGTCAACGCCGCCAAAGGAAACTTCGACGGTCCCGAACAGGCATGGACGATCAACGATAACGATCAGATCAGTTCCGCCGCGCAGTACCGGCCGATCATTATTGCTTATCGAAACGGCGCGCCGGTGCGCCTGACGGACGTGGCGACGGTGATCGACGGCGTCGAAAATACCAAGCAGGCCGCATGGGTCAATAAGAACCAGGCGATCATTCTCAACATTCAGCGGCAACCGGGCACGAACATCATCGGCGTCGTGAACACGGTGCAGAAACTGCTGCCGCAGATTCAGGCGTCTCTGCCGGAATCGGTCCATCTGCAAGTCATCACGGACCGCACGACGACGATCCGCGCTTCCGTGGAGGACGTCGAGTTCGAACTCGTTCTGACGATCGCGCTGGTCGTGATGGTCATCTTCCTGTTCCTGCGCAGTCTGACGGCGACCATCATCCCGGGCATTGCCGTACCCCTTTCGCTGGTCGGCACTTTCGCCGTGATGTACCTGCTCGGGTACAGCCTGGACAACCTGTCGCTGATGGCGCTGACGATCTCTACCGGCTTCGTGGTCGATGACGCGATCGTCATGATCGAGAACATTTCGCGGTACCTCGAAATGGGCGACTCGCCGATGGAGGCAGCGCTCAAGGGGTCGGGCGAGATCGGGTTCACAATCGTCTCGCTGACGGTTTCGCTGATCGCAGTGTTGATTCCCCTGCTGTTCATGGCCGATATCGTGGGACGGCTGTTCCGCGAGTTCGCCGTGACGCTGGCGGTGACGATTATTCTGTCCGCGTTCGTCTCGCTCACGCTGACGCCGATGATGGCGGCGCGCATCCTGAAACACCATCCGGAGAGCGAACAGGGCCGCTTCTACCGCTGGTCGGAGTGGGTTTTCGTCAAGACCATCGAGCAGTACGGAAAGATGGTCCAGGTGGTGTTGCGCCACCAGTTCGCAACACTGCTGGTCGCGGCCGGAACGCTCGCGCTGACGGTATATCTTTACATCATCGTCCCGAAGGGGTTCTTCCCGGTTCAGGACACCGGCGTGATTCTAGGCATTTCAGAAGCCCCTGAGACCGTCTCGTTCCAGTCCATGGGCGACCGCCAGAAACGACTCGCGGACGTGATTCTTCAGGATCCGGCTGTTGAAAACCTTTCGTCGTTCATTGGCGTCGATGGAACCAACACGACGCCGAACGCGGGCCGCATTCAGATCACGCTGAAGCCGCTCGAGCAGCGCGACGCTTCGGCGGTGGAAGTGATTCGCCGGCTGCAGCCGAAGGTCGATCAGGTTGCCGGCATCAAGCTATACATGCAGCCCGTTCAGGATCTGACGGTTGAGGATCGCATCAGCCGCACGCAATACCAGTACGCGCTTGACGCGCCGCAGAAGGAAATTCTCGATCAGTGGATTCCAAAGGTCGTAGATCGCCTGAAACAGATTCCCGAACTGCGCGATGTGGCCACCGACCAGCAAAATAACGGTCTTGGCCTCAAAGTGGATATCGACCGGGATACGGCCGGGCGTTTCGGCATCACGCCGCAGAACGTGGACGACACGCTGTACGACGCCTTCGGTCAGAGGCAGGTCTCCACCATCTTCACGCAGGCCAATCAGTACCACGTCATCCTGGAGGCCGGGAACAAATGGCAGCAGAGTTCGGATGCGCTGAACGATCTGCGCGTGCAGATCGGCGCGGCCTCCGCGAACCTCGCTTCCACCGTGGCCCTTGCCGGAACGAACACGGCGCTCACGGGAGCCGCCTCGCAGCCTCAGGCCCCGCTCAGTGCGTTCACGCGCGCCAGCACCGTACCGATTCCGATTTCGATCAACCATCAGGGACAGTTCCCGGTCGTGACCCTCTCGTTCAATCTGGCTCCCGGGGCTTCGCTGGGAGCGGCCGTGGAGCACATCCGGGAAGCCACAAAGGAAACGGGCATGCCGGCGAGTATCGAACCGACATTCCAGGGGACGGCAGCGGCGTTCGAGAAATCCCTCGCGAGCGAGCCCATTCTGATTCTGGCCGCCATCGTGACGGTTTACATCGTTCTCGGCGTCCTGTACGAGAGCTACATTCACCCGATCACGATTCTTTCCACTCTGCCTTCCGCCGGCGTGGGAGCCATCCTGGCGCTGATCCTGTTCAAGGAAGATCTGGACGTGATCGCCCTGATCGGCATCATCCTGCTGATCGGCATCGTCAAAAAGAACGCGATCATGATGATCGACTTCGCGCTCGAAGCCGAACGGCACGAAGGCAAGTCGCCGGAAGAGGCGATCTATCAGGCGTGCCTGCTGCGCTTCCGTCCGATCATGATGACCACCATGGCGGCTCTGCTGGGCGCGGTGCCGCTCGCTTTCGGCAGCGGCGTGGGTTCGGAGCTGCGTAAGCC
>DASZUZ010000398.1:0-2525 GCA_035547415.1 Bryobacteraceae bacterium
TTTTCAAAGGCCGCGATTTTCTCATCCGGCAGTTGGCCGGAAGGGGGCATGCGAAGGTCGGTTTCGTTGTAGCTGAGGGCTTTAAGGAGACGGCTCGACTTGGGATCGCCCGGGACGAGGATGGGGCCGCCGTTGCCACCGTTTTTCACGCCCGCTTTGGTGTCGAGAACGAGGCCGCCCATCGGGGATTTCAGTTTCGAAGAGTGGCATCCGTAGCACTTCTCCGCGAGTACGGGGCGAATCTCTTTTTCGAAGAACTCAGCGCCGGGCGATTGGGCGCAGAGAGGAGCAGCGAGGGCGAGCACACTGATTGCGCCCTTCAAAAACGGCTGGACCATCGAAGCAATGATATCAGTTTTGGGGGTTCGGCGGGTCTGACGAGATGCCGTGTGGGTGTGTTTTCTTTACCGTTGACTGACGGGAGAATTGCGGGGTGAAAACGTTTACCTTGTTGGGGCTTATGCGCCCGGCGGAAGTTTGCGCCGGCCGGAAGGCCGGCGGCGGGGCCGAAGCCCCGACCCCACATGCTCATCAGCGTTCAGCGGGTTGATACAAGACGGAAGGTCCGGTCCCATCTTGTTTTTGTGAAGAAGTGCTGGCTCAGATCGATCAGATGAGCGAGCGTCGCGCCGGCCGACTGTCCGGTCAGTTCCTCGGTCGAGGCAGGATAGGACCAGTAGATCAGGAGAGGCTTACCGATGATGTTCTCGCGCGGAATGAAGCCCCAGTAACGGCTGTCCGATGAGTTGTCCCGGTTATCTCCCATCGCAAAGTAGTAGTTCGGCGGAACCACGATTTCACCATCCGGCGTGGCTTGTCGCAGCATCTCTTGCTGCGCCGCCCGCGCGGATTCCTCTTTGACCGGGCGGCAGCATGGCCAGGGAAAGCTGTCGAGCGCAGGATCGTATCGGTATTTGTGGTACGCGTAAGGCTCGTTCAGTCTGGCGCCGTTTCTGTAAACGACTCCGTTCGTGATCCTGATCCGGTCTCCGGGAACCCCGATCAGCCGCTTGACAAGCGTCTGGCTGATGTCCGGCGGATATCGAAACACGATGATGTCACGGTACTTCGGCTCCGCATACGGCAGCAGACGGCCCCCGATCACACCGGGGGGAGCATAGGCCAGTTTGTCGACGAGCACGTGGTCACCCACGAGCAGCGTATCCTCCATGGATCCGGTCGGGATGACGAAGGCCTGACACAGCGTTGTTGTCCCGAATAAAAGAAGGATGGCGGTGATGGTCCACTCCGCGACGCCATGGCGCTGCGTCTGGCTCGTTTTTGTGACCTTCGGAGTTCGCACAAAGGGATTACGTTCCACGGCAGTCGCTTTGTTCCGTGGATTATCAGGCCGCGCGGGAGAGGACCGGCGGCGCGTTCCGTCCGCAACATCGTTTGTATTTCTCGCGAGAACCGCAGGGGCAGGGGGCATTGCGCGGGCAGTCAGTGGCGGGCGTTCGGGTTCGATTTGCGGTGGCAACGGGGACCGGCGCGGACGCAGCCGTGGCGGGCTTCGCCGGTTCCGGAGCCGGCGAGGAGCGTTCGGCCTTGAG
The DNA here is from genome assembly GCA_035547415.1 of Bryobacteraceae bacterium. Classification (GTDB taxonomy): domain Bacteria; phylum Acidobacteriota; class Terriglobia; order Bryobacterales; family Bryobacteraceae; genus BOG-234. The sequence continues at coordinate 1,554 of DASZUZ010000398.1, forward strand.
CCGGTTCAGCTGCACGAGATTCCGGTTGAACGCGGCTGTCGCCTGCTGCCGGGCGCGATCGACGGCAGACTGGGTGCGGCCTGCATTGGCAGGGTCGGCCATGGGATCGAGGGGTTCGTTATCGGCGTTTCCGAGTTGCATCGCTTCGCCGAGGGCGGCTTCGACTTTGGCGCAGCGTTCAAGGCGCCAGGCAGCGCGGACGATTTCGGTGGCAAGCAATTGCTGGATCGGGCCGCGCGGGTCGAGTTCGTCCCACAGGGCGTTCGAGAGCGTCGCGTAGTCTTCTTCTTCGCCGGGCTGAATGCAGTTCTTTGCGGAAAAGAGGCCGAACTTCAGAGCGTTGCGGGAGGAACGGGCTTTGCCTTCCTCGGTACGAGGACCGGTGGAGGCGTTTGCGTTCCGGCGACTGGCTTCAATTTGGGTGGGCGTTGCCATGGGTAGCTCCTTCACTGGAATCAGATTCCGGATATGGGGTAAGACGGCACGACGGCCGGCTTCCCGATCGGAGAATACTCACGGCGGGGACCGGCTTTGGGGCTATGGCGGGCTAAGTGACTGAAAAGGAGGGCGAGAAAGGCAGGCAGGGAACGTTACCGTCTTTCCGTGCGAGCACTTATTTCCGCGCGTTGCGATATTGTTCGGCCTGCGCTTTGCATCCCTGGGAAACGCAGAGATCGCGAATTCTCTCAAAATCTTCATTCGTGACAGTCCAGTTCCCCGGGTGAGCGGCTGCTTCCAGGAACACCTGTTCGAAGCGGCGGTTCTCCTCGTTCAGATCCGCCGGACGGTCTTTCCACCATTCATGCCAATAGCGGAACGATTCCCAGAGAGCCGATTCCGAAGCCGGCGAACCGTAGCGGCCGAGAGCTTTGACGGCATCCGCTTTTACCACGACAGTCGAATCCTGAAGCGCCGCAATCGCGATCTTTTCCCACTCCGGGGTGACGGAATAAGACGCCGTTTGTCCGATGA
>DASZUZ010000399.1:0-5093 GCA_035547415.1 Bryobacteraceae bacterium
GAACTTGCGGACCCTGTTCCGGGGCCCGGCCAGGCGGTCGTCCGAATCCGCGCCTGTTCTCTGAACTACAGGGATCTGGTCGTCGCGAAGGGCGGGTACGGGCGCGCGGTGAAAACGCCGTTGACGCCGTTGTCGGACGGGGCGGGCGAAGTGCTCTCGGTCGGTCCCGGCGTTACTCGCGTGAAGCCAGGCGATCGGGTCTGCCCGATCTTCATGCAGCGCTGGATGGAGGGTCCTCCGGACGACGACAAGTTCGCCTCCGCGCTGGGCGGCGCGCTGGATGGAGTGCTCGCCGAGCAGGTCTGCCTGAGCGCCGATGCGCTGGTTCCCATCCCGGAACATCTCTCGTTTGAAGAGGCGGCGACGCTTCCCTGCGCCGCCGTGACAGCCTGGAACGCTCTCTTCCGGTCGGGCGGGTTGAAGCCGGGCGAGACCGTGCTGACGCTGGGCACCGGCGGTGTTTCGATCTTTGCTCTGCAGTTCGCGAAGCTGGCGGGAGCCAGAGTGGTCGCAACATCGAGCAGTGACGCGAAACTTCGCCGGGTCTTCGAGATGGGCGCGAACGAAACGGTCAACTATAAGACGAACCCGGACTGGCACAAGCCGGTCCGCGAGTTCTCCGGGGGCGCGGGCGTGGACCATATCGTCGAGGTCGGAGGAGCCGGCACACTGCCTCTTTCGATCCAGGCGGTGAAGCGCGGAGGACACATTGCCCTGATCGGGGTTCTCAGCGGGACCGGCGAGATGGATCCGCGGCCGATTCTGCTGAAATCCATCCGTCTTCAGGGGATCTATGTCGGCTCGCGGGAGATGTTCGAGGAGATGAACCGGGCGATCTCGCTGGCCAGACTTCACCCCGTCGTTGATCGTGTATTCGGGTTTGACGAGGCGGTTGCGGCGCTTCGCCATATGGAGAGCGGCGCCCACTTCGGCAAGATATGCATCAGAGTCGGCTGAAGGACCGTTTCCGAAACCTGCGGCGATCGGCCCGCGTACACTATTAAGACCCGTCTTCCCGAAACGCGGTTATACTCGAAGACAGGAGACGCCCTCCGATGAAATCGCTTTTTCTCCTCCTGGTGTTCACGCTTGCGGCCTTTGCGGGCAGCAAGGAAAAGGACCCCGACCAGATTGGCAATCGTGACGTTGGCAAGGGCATCAATTTTTACTCGATCGAGAGGGAAATCGCCCTTGGGAAGCAGATGGCGCAGGAAGTGGAGCGCCAGGCGAAGATCGTCGACGACCCGATCATCGCTGAGTATGTAAACCGGATTGGCCAGAACCTGGTTCGCAACTCGGACGCAAAAGTTCCTTTCACTATCAAGGTGATCGATTCCGAAGAGATCAACGCGTTCGCGCTGCCGGGCGGTTTCTTCTTCGTGAATACCGGCGTTCTGCTCAATGCCGACAACGAAGCGGAGATGGCCGGCGTGATGGCCCACGAAATCGGGCACGTCGCCGCGCGGCACGGGACGCGTCAGGCGACCCGGGGCCAGATTGCGCAGATTGCGTCGATTGCGCCCGCTCTGGTGCTGGGGGGGTGGACGGGATACGCGATTTATCAGGGCATGGGACTGGCCGTACCGCTGGGGTTTCTGAAGTTCAACCGGTCCATGGAGTCCGAGGCGGACCTGCTGGGGCTCGAGTACATCTATAAGGCCGGGTACGACCCGACGGCGTTCGTGGATTTCTTCGAAAAAGTGCAGTCGCAGGAAAAGACCAGGCCGGGTACGATGTCGAAGCTGTTCTCGACGCACCCGCCCACGGACGACCGAATCAAGAAATCGCAGGAAATCATCCAGAAGTATCTGAAAGAAAAGCCCGAGTACGTAGTCAACACCAGCGAGTTCAACGACGTCAAGGCGCGGGTGATGGCCATGCACAACCGGCGTAAGATCGACGATCCGAAAGATGCCGGACGGCCTACGCTGCGGCGGAATCCAAACGGGCAGATTGACGCGAATGGCGACGAGAAGGCGCCGAAAGCGGACCAGGATGAGCGGCCGACTCTGAAGCGGCGCGATAACTAAGCGTTTCCGCGATCTTCCACATTTAAAAGGGATGCCGCCTCTGGCCGCATCCCTTTTGTGTTTTTGTGCCTCCGGTCAGAGTTTGCACCCGGGCCGCTGCGCTTTGATCCACTTCACGAACTCGGAGGGAGCCGCCATAGTCGAAAGCCGGCTCTGGCGCACGAGGGCCCAATCGTTAAATTTTCCGGAGTCTTTAATCTCGCGAAGCGTCACGGGCGGGTCGATCCGGCAGCGGAACCGGAAATCCGCTACCGCGAGTTTCGGATCCTTTGGATCCGCCCGCCCATCCGCCACAATATCCGCCACGCCCATTACCGCAGCCTCACCCATGCTGTGATAGATAAAGACCCGATCGCCGGCTTTCATGTCGCGAATCGCGCGCAGCGCCTGCGGATTCCTGACGCCATCCCAGACGGTCTGAACTTCTTCTTCAAGCTGTTCAATCGAATACGTTTCCGGGTCGGTTTTTGCGAGAAAATATCTAATGTCAGTCAATGTCGCATCTCTCTGTTAACAGAAGTATATTCTTTGCAACGCCTCATCTTGCTAGGATTTAGGAAGTGCCATGAATCTGCCGCTCAGGACTTTTTTCGCCCTGGTTTGCGTTGCAGGGGAATACTCGGCGGCGCTTTCCGCCAGTCAGATCGCTCCCCAGTCGCACGACAAATCCACCGCTGCCATCACCGATCAGCATCGCTCTCCTGAGGCAGGGACTCCGGATTCGAAATCCTCTCAATCAAAGGCGGACGAGGCTACGGCGAATGCCGCCGGCGCCAGCGCTTCCGCTGACACCCCAGCAAAATCAGGCGCGGCGCAGCATCCGGCGAAGCCGTACATCATCGGAGCGCTGGACGTGCTGGACATCAGGATCTGGAATGACACCAAACTGACCGGCCTATACGATGTCAGGCCGGACGGGATGATCTCAATGCCGCTGGTCGGGGAGATCAAGGCTGATGGACTCAGCGTTGGGGATCTGACAAAAGTGGTGACCGCGCGAGTCGCTGCCTTCGTCAACATTCCTGAAGTAAATATCCAGGTTGTCCGCTACAATAGTAAAAAGATTTACATTTACGGGGGTGTCAATCATCCGGGAGAGGTTCCTCTAACTGGTGAGATGACGGTCATGGATGTTCTTTCCAACTGCGGTGGATTCAGGGATTTCGCAAACCCCAAGAGGATTTATATCCTGCGCGGCACGCAGAAACTGAAGTTCAACTACAAAGAAGTGAGCCAGGGGAAGAACCTGGATCAGAACATCACTCTCCAGAACGGCGACCGCATCTTCGTTCCTGAGTAAATGGAGAACCAGCCAAAATGACAGCTACAGCGCCGGGCTACGTGACCATTTCGCGCCGCCCGCTCGATCTCGAAGACTATATCGACATCCTGCGGCGTCACGCCGGGTGGATTATCGGCCCGATGTTCGCCGGCCTCGTCATTGCCATCGTCGTTGCTTTCTCTCTGCCGAATGTCTACGAGTCTTCCGCGGTGATGCAGATCACTCCGTCGCAGATCTCTGAAGCTCTCGTCCAGACGACGGTGAACCAGCAACTGGCCGAGCGTGTTCAGCAGATGCAGAGCAATATTCTGAGCCGCACGAGTCTTTCGAACCTGATTCAGGATCCTCGCCTTAATCTGTATCCGGAAGAGCGCACGAAAGAGCCCATGGAAGACGTGGTGGACGCGATGCGCAGGGACGTGAAGATCAATATCGCGTCAGAAGCCGCCACTGGCAAGAAGGGAGCCTCCGTCTTCACGATCACGTTTGCTTATCGCAGGCGCAAAGAGGCTCAGATGACGGTCCAGGCTCTGATCACCCGGTTTATTGAAGAGAGCACCAACACCCAGCGAACTCAGCAGAACACGCTTAAAGAGTTCTTCGGCGATGAACTCGCGATGGCGAAGGCCAATCTCGAAAAACGCAACGAGGACCTGACCAAGTTTCGCAAAGATAATCAGGGACGGCTGCCCGAAGAGAGCAATATGAACATGGCGGCGCTTTCTTCTCTTCAGGCGCAGGTCAGCAATGTCAGCGAACAACTCAACCGTCTTGCGAACGACCGCGTCACGCTGGAGGCTCACCTCTCCTATCTGAAGAATCAGCTGAGTCTGACGGATCTGATGGCGCAGGATGCGCCGGGCACAAACAGTCCGACGGCGCGGCAAAACGAGGAACTGCAATCACTGAACAAACAGATCGAGAGCGGTGAACTGCGTCTCGAACAGTTGCTGCAGCAGTACCGTCCCACTTACCCGGACATCCGGGATTTGCAGAGTAATCTCAAGGTTCTCAAGCGGCAGCGCGATGCTCTGCAGGCGAAGCAGGAAAAAGAACTTGCCGACGCGGCGACGGCCGCCAAAGCAAAACAGCCGACAAAGACGACGAACTTTCAGGTCGCGTCCTCCCAGACCAGTATCCAGGGCGACATCGATAGAACGAACGCTCTTCTCCAGAACAACGAATCCGACAGAAAACACCGGCTGGAAGAACAGGACCGGCTGACGAAAGAAATCGAGTCGTATCGCTCCAGGCTTGCCGCCACTTCCGTTCTCGAGGCGCAGTACATGGACCTCCAGCGCGACTATCAGTCTGCGGCGGAGAAATATGAGCGCCTCCAGCACCAGCAGGATCTGACGGCGCAGAACGCGGAGCTAGTCTCGCGGAAGGCGACGGAATTCCTTGATGTTCTCGATCCACCAACCAACCCGCAGAAGCCGAGCAAGCCACAGCGAGGTTTCATTGTGGGAGCAGGTCTCGCGGTCTCCTTTATCGTGGGACTCGCGCTGGCCGGTGTGCAGGAAGCGAAGGATACGTCTCTGAAGAATCTGAAGGACGTTCGAGCATATACGAACCTTCCGGTCCTCAGCAGCATTCCTCTGCTCGAAAATACTTTGCTCGTTAAGCGGAAACGCCGGATTATGTATCTCGCGTGGTCCGCGGCCGTGATTATCGGGCTTCTGGCGATTGCCGCCGCGCTGTTCTACTATTCGACGGTAATTGCAAACACCTGAGGCAGGAAAGAAGACACTGAATGAGTCGAGTTCATGACGCTCTGCGAA
>DASZUZ010000400.1:0-2049 GCA_035547415.1 Bryobacteraceae bacterium
TAATCGCCTCGCCGCCAACCCCGGGCAGATCGCGATCTACGGCTGGCACCGCGGCGCGGGCGATCCGATTCAGCCCCTCAGCACAGTTCACGGCGCACATTATGCAGACTACAGCCACGGGATTCGGCTCGTGAAAGAGACGGCGATCGTCAATGGGCAGACAATGTCGATTCACGATGTGCTTCGGGATTCCCAACTGGCCTGCGCCCTCAGCGATGAAGGCCCGATGGAACCGGTTCTCGACCTTTGGGCTCGCCATCCGTCCGCGCGAGGGTAGAGTCAGCGGCTCTATTCGAGCGTTTTGGCGCACCGAAAACTCAGATGATAGTTTTCGTGACTGTGCTCATCCATCACGCGGCTGCCGTGCCAGAACGGCGCTCGCCAGCGGCACCAGTCTTCGTGAGCCCGGTAAGTGTCGAAGATGAACCAGCTCCCCTTCATCTCTGTGTAACCGAGTTCCTGACTACCGCGGCTCGACATCTGGCTTTCATTCAGAGGCAGGTTTATGTGTTCCGCAGCATTGCCGTTCAGGTCGTAGACATCGAGTGAGCTATGGCACTCCGGGAAGGCGCCGTCCGGGTAAGTGTTTGAGCCGCAGTTGTTCCAGTCGCCGCCGTTACAGTTTGGACTTTTCACGCTGGCAGCGGCACAAATACCTTTTTTGTATTCGGGTCCATAGCTCCAGCTCTTCGTCGCCGCATATTTTCTGTTGTGCGCGGCTCGCATTGTCTCAATCGCGGCTGCCGGGCTGAGTCCCTTGATCAGGTTCCACTCGTAGTCGGGCGGCTGCAGGCTCCCGGCACAGGCTCCCTCCCACTCGTGCGCATCGGCGAGCCGTTTGCCCTCGGCCCAGCAAATCTCCGCTGCTTCGCGTGCTCTCACCCACACCACTGGATAGGCGCCGGGGATATCGGGGAATTCGAACTGATCGATGCAGGCTTTCGCATCTTCCGGCTTCTGTGTCGCGGGGTCATACAGAGGCGCCATATATTTCGCGCCGCAGATTTTTTCGAACCGCGGGTTGGCGTAGTCGATCCCCAGCTTTTTCAGGTTCGCCTGCACCTGTTCGGGCGTCATGGGATGCCGCGTGACGAGCGGATTCCCCTGGCCAATGTAGCCCGATTTCGCAAAGATCTGGCGGATCGCATTCATCTGACGATCGGAGAGCCCATGGACACTCTGCAGTTGCCGGAACAGGATTTCGTTCTGTTGCTTCAGCGCATCCTTTGCCGATGGAGCCTGAGCAATCAGAGCCAGAGCGGCGAGTGCGATCCCACAGACAATTGTTCCCGGTCTTCTCATCGCTTACCCTCGCGGCGCATGACGTAGAAGAAATCGCGGTTATCCGCATAGCCCAGAAAGCGGGGGATCACCTCACCGGAAGCCGATTTTTCGAGCACGCTCATTCCGTTCAGGAGATGATCGACAAACAACTGCGATCCCGATCTTCGATAGACCGCCATGTAGGTGTGTTCGAGCGCATTCATGTCGAGAAGCATGGCGTAATCGCACCGGTACGCCTGGAACACGCGCGCCATGGCGGATGGTGTGGCATCCGAGAACACGGCGTAGATCAGGAAGCGTTTGCGGCCATTGGTTTCGAACGCGGCGCCGGAACGCATCGTACGGAGCTTGCGGTCTTCCGAGCCGGACCAGTTGCCGGCGCCCCATTGATTCACCAGGTGGCCCGGCATTCCGGATTCGATCAGCGGCACGCCGTTCTGCCGGGCGTGGCGGATGTTTCGCAACAGCGCGTTATCGGCCTCAGTCCAGGTGCGCATCGCGAGCGAGCCGTCCGTCTGGATGAAGATAGTTGCCAGGCCCGGCTGCAGCTTGCTGAAGACCACGCCTTCTTCAATGAACCCATAATGGCTTCCGTGATTTCGCAGAGCGAGTTCTCCGTATCGGAATGCTCCGTGCTCGCGCTTGAATCCGGCGGTGAAGGTGGAAACGGCTCTGGCGGCTTCTCCTGGATTGAGGAGGCCTGTCGCGACCAGCGGTTTGATGCTTCCGATGCCATCCGGCCCCGGCAGCGCGCGATTCCGCATC
>DASZUZ010000401.1:0-10205 GCA_035547415.1 Bryobacteraceae bacterium
CGAGGATCCGCCGATCCCGAGCCCGCCGATAAAGCGGAAGAAGAGCAGCGAGTACCAGTCCCAGGAGACAGCGCAGCCAATCGCCGAAATCACATACAGGATTGCCGTGAGCCGCAGGCTGTCGCGGCGTCCCCAGCGGTCGCCCGGGATTCCCGCCAGGATGGACCCGGCAATCGTTCCAACCAGGGCGCTGGCGACGGTCAGTCCGAGATTCGAGTCGGAAAGATGAAAAAGATTCTGCAGTTGCGTTGTGGCGCCGGCGATGACGGCGGTATCGAAGCCGAAGAGCAGGCCGCCCAGCGCGGCCACGACCGCGCTGCGGATCAGCGAAGGAGAGAGTGTCATTCGGTATAAGCCTTCCGCGCGAGAGCCAGAGCGCCGAGCACGCCGGAGCGCGTGCCGAGACCCGGCGGGACTACATCAGGGATGTCGATATAACTGTTCACGATACTCGCCAGTTCACTACGGATCATTTCGAAGAGATGCGGTTGCTGCATGACGCCGCCGCCCAGGATCACGCGGCCGGGTGACAGCGTGAAGACGAAGTTCGCAATCGCGAGCGCCAGATAACGCGCTTCGAGGCCCCAGGCGGGATGATCGGCTGCCAGTTCACCGGCCGGAGAGCCCCATCGTCTCTTCATCGCGGGTCCCGATGCCAGCCCTTCGAGACAATCGCCATGGAAAGGGCATGAACCGGGAAAAGGATCGGCGGCAGAATCGTGCGGTATGCGGATATGTCCCATCTCGGGGTGCATCCGACCGTGCAGGATTTGCCCATCGACAATTGCCCCGCCTCCGATTCCGGTCCCGACGGTCAGGTAGAGACAACTCGAAACATCGCGGGCAGCGCCCCACAGCGATTCCGCAAGGGCGGCCGCATTCGTGTCGGTGTCAAATCCGACCGGAATGGCGAGCGCGTCGGAAACCGCGCCGGCGAAGCGCGTCTGCCGCCATCCGTCCTTCGGTGTGGACGTGATGTATCCGTAGGATGCGGATGTCCGATTGAGATCCACCGGCCCGAACGATGCGATACCGATCGCCGTGACGCCCTGACCACGGAAGAAATCGATCGCCGCGCCAATCGTTTCGTCTGGCAGGGTGGTCGGAATCTGAATCGTTTTGAGGTTATCCGGACCGGACCCGATCCCGCAGACAAACTTGGTCCCGCCAGCCTCTATCGCCCCGAAGGTCTTCACGTTAATCTTAGTCATTATCTACTCATGCGGAAACGCTTTGGAACCGTCGTTGTTCTTTGCGCATTGTTGTGCGCGTGCAATCGCTCCACGCAAAAGCGAGTTGCCTTCATTCCGAAAGGCCGGGCGCATGTGTTCTGGCAATCGGTACATGCAGGCGCGGTCGCGGCGATGCGGGAGAATCCCGGCTATGCGATTATCTGGAACGGTCCGGCTTCGGAAACCGATTTTGAGGGCCAGATCCAGATCGTGGACGCCGCGATCAACCAGCATGTGGACGCGATCTGTCTCGCGCCCATCGATAAGAAGGTGCTCGTCTCCGTTGTGGACCGCGCGGCCGCGCAAAACATCCCGGTGGTGATCTTCGATTCCCCCATCGATACCAATAACTTCGTCGCGCAGGTTGCCACGGATAACTACGCGGGCGGCCAACTCGGCGCCGCTCGAGTCGGCGAACTCCTGCAGGGCAAAGGAAAGGTCGCCGAGGTCGCGGTCCAGCCCGGCAGCGCTTCAACGATGGCGCGCGAGTCCGGTTTTGAAGAGAAACTGGCGAAAGACTTCCCGGGCATCAAACTGGTCGACAAGCAGTACGGCATGGCCGACTTCGGGCAATCGCTGAAAGTGGCCGAAAACATGTTGACCGCGGCTCCCGATCTCAACGGCATGTTTGCGAGCAACGAATCCAGCACGGTGGGAGCGGTACGGGCTTTGAAAGACAAGAAGAGTGTGAAACTCGTCGGCTTCGATTCCAGTCCGCAACTCGTGGAGGCGCTGAAGGACGGGGTGGTGGATTCCATGGTCGTGCAGGATCCTTTCCAGATGGGTTACCAGTCCATGCTTGCCGCGGTGACGAAGCTCAAGGGCGGCTCGCCGCAGCGGATTCAGAACATTACTCCCACGCTGGTGACGCGCGAGAATATGAACACTCCGGAGATTCAGAAGAAGATCAACCCCGATCTGGATAAGTACCTCAAGTAACTCCTCAAATTTATGTCATAATAGCGGTGATCCTGGACGGCGGCTACCGCCCAGGATCGGGTGAAGATCACCGGTTCTTCTGGAACCGCAGCTTCGCTACGATCAGACCAAACAAGGGTCGGATGCGCAGATAAAGGTAGATCCGCATAGATCCACCTCCTTTCCGCTCCTGGATTGGAGGCTTGGGCCCGGGTTGCTGATCACAACTCGGGCCCTCGTTGTCTCCGGAGCTCCGAATCTCCCTTGACCACGAAGCCGTTTCCTCCATCCACGGAACAGAACCTTTCAATGCCAGTAATTCCTGTCCAGACTGCGGTACTGCACCGCCTCGGCGATATGCTTCGCCGCTACGGTCTGTGAACCATCCAGGTCCGCCACTGTGCGCGCCACTTTGAGAATTCGGTCGTGCGCGCGCGCCGACAGGCTCATCCGGCGCATTGCCATCTCGAGCGTCCTTTCGCCCGTCTCGTCCAGTGCGCATTCCTTGCGGACCAACCGCGCCGGCATCTTTGAATTCGTGTACCCTCGCGCCTGCTGGAGCATCCGCGCCCGCTCCACCCGGACCAGCATGTCCGCCGACGAATCGGCCACCTCGCCGGCGCGCAGTTCCTTGTAGGGCACGGCGGGCACCTCGATCTGAATGTCGATACGATCGAGCAGCGGCCCGCTGATCTTGCCGAGATACCGCTGGATGATCGCGGGTGTACACCGGCACTCCCGCGTCGGGTCGCCATAGAATCCGCAGGGGCACGGATTCATCGCGGCGACGAGCATGAAGTTCGCCGGGAAGCACAGCGTCATACTGGACCGCGCCACGGTCACGGAAGCGTCTTCGAGCGGCTGCCGCAGGATTTCGAGCACATTGCGCGGGAACTCCGGCAATTCGTCGAGAAACAGCACGCCGTTGTGCGCCAGACTCACTTCGCCGGGCCGAGGCGCCCCGGATCCTCCGCCGATCAGTCCGGCGTCCGAAATGGTGTGGTGCGGGGCGCGGAATGGCCGCGTGCGCAGCAACCCGCCGCCAGGCGGAAGCAGACCCGCGATGCTGTGGACCTTCGTCGTTTCAATCGCCTCATCGAAGGTCAGCGGGGGCAGGATGCCGGCCAATCGCTTCGCAAGCATCGTCTTGCCCGATCCTGGCGGGCCCACCATCAGCACATTGTGGTTTCCCGCCGCCGCGACCTGCAGAGCGCGCTTGGCCGTGATCTGACCTCGCACATCGCGAAAATCGTGAACCGGATCGGCTGCCGCTCTGCCGGTCACGGACGTGTCGGCGGAAACCGGGGCGAACTCCTCCGGCTTCGTCAGCAGAGCCACCACTTCGGCAAGATGCTTCACGCCGAAGACCTTGATGCCATCGACCACGGCTGCTTCCGACGCGTTTTCCGCCGGCAGGATGACGTTTTCGATTTTCTGCTCCCGTGCGCAGACGGCGACCGAGAGCGCGCCGCGAACCGGGCGAATAGCGCCGTCGAGCGACAACTCGCCGACGGCGAGGTGCCGGTCCAGCCCGCGGAACGTTCCCATCGCGCCGAGAATGGCGAGGGCCATCGGCAGATCGAAGCCCGACCCCTCCTTGCGCACGTGGGCCGGGGCGAGATTCACCGTGACTGCCTGACTCGGATACCCGAATCCCGAGTTCATCAGCGCCGACTTGATCCGCTCCCGGCTCTCCCGAACCGCCGTGTCGGGCATGCCGACCAGCATGAAATCGCGGGCCATCCCGCTGCGGAACAGATCTACTTCCACGTCGACGGGCTGAGCATCGATTCCGTAAACGGCGGCGCTTCGGGTCTTGAACAACGGCATGGCACACCTCTCCTGCGGGAGCGAAGAATCGCTTCATCCGAAGTGGTGTGAAATGTGGGGGAATTTCTCAGAAAATGTTTGCGACACCGATCGCCCGGGAGGCTGGGCCGGATGCTCTGCTGGATCCGGGATTGGAGGCGCGCGAACCGAAGAAGATTATGGCCGGTGCAACCCACTTCTGTAACTTGCGCATTCGCGGAATAGCCGTTATTGGTGCCGCTGAGCGGCGCTTGCTGCGCGCGCTATACAGGCCAGGCGATCTTCCGTCTGAAATCGGAATGAGCGAGGAGTTCTGGGACCGGCTCGTATCCCGGTACAGTGACGAGCGCAACCTGCATGCCTGACCGTCGAGCGTACTTCATTGCGGGGATGCAGTCGGTGTCGTTCGTAGCGAGAGCAATGATATCCGCAGATCGATTTTGGGAAAGATTGGCCATGTCGATGCCGATCCGCATATCCACGCCCTTTTGCTCAAACTCCGGATGAAAATCGGTGTCCGTTAGTGGTTGCCCTGGTGTATACGGAATCTTGTCCTTGTTGATAACGTATCCGCGGAATTTAAGGACGCCGAGGCGGACCGAGAACAGATCTTTATACGACAGTTCCTTCAGCCACGCATCGTTTCCGAGGAAGCTTTTTGTCTGTCCCGAAACCGGCAAGATGGCCGAGCCGGTGAAAGGGGCGCAATCGTAATACATGATGCGATGGGGCGTTTCGCCTGGAAGAGCGCAGGCATGCCCGATTTTTTCTATGTACGCGGGATCGTATTGCTTTCCGGCGCGTTTAGCATGGACGCGAAGATGTCCTCCATCCAGCATCACCACGATTTTTGCGGACATATAGTAAAAGGCTCAAAGGGGCAAGCCCAATGAGCCTTGGATAATGCCCGCCTACGGGCGTAGCGGATAAGCTGCGATGGTCTTAAACGACCATCCGGACACATTCTGCCACAAGCGGATACCCTCACGCAAGGAGAGGAGCCGCTTTCCTCCTCAGTGGGGGAGCGGCGGTGGGTACAAGCCTTCGACTGCACTCGCGCTTCAGTCAGGAGGACCGTCGGGTTTCGGTAAAAAGAACAGGCCGGCCATGCCAAATTCGTCGGCGTCCATGGACGATCCCGGATCTGGGCATCGGAAATGGTGTGAAATGCGCCGTGATTTCTCAGAAATCTTGCGATGCCGCGCAGGCGCGCCAGCAGGTGACCGATTTCCGAAGATTCAGGGCAGTTGGCGGTGAGTTGATGACGTCGATTGGGGGTGGGGGATTCTTCAGCCGGATTTATCCAACTCCCAATCAACATGGTCGGGGACACGTGTCGGGAGGCGAGTAACTCCGGTGGCTAACGGAAATGCGCGCCCGGATTGCTGCTCGCGGCTGTTGTCGCAGTTAAGAACTGCAACGTGACCGTATGGCTCAGCGACAGAGTCACTGTGGGTTCAGAACGCCAGAAACCTTGTAAGTCTCCCACTCGATCTTCTTGCCATCGATGCCGACGGGCCATTTTGAGCCGGGGCGTTATTGGGCTCCAGCCGATTAATTGGTGGCGGAAGTGGGGGTCGAACCCACACGTTGAGTGAACAACGCCAGATTTTGAGTCTGGTGCGTCTGCCAGTTCCGCCATTCCGCCACGGGACTGCTGCTCTCCAGTGTACCCAATTCAACTGCGCCGCACGATTATCATGGGCTATTGCCGACCATTTCGGAACGCCTTGCCTGTCTGATTGCGCTGCCGGCTCTCGCCATGGGCGTCTATCTGTCCGCCAAACTGGCCATCGCGGACTCGCTCTTCCGCGCGAACACTCCCGAATCCGTGGCCCGCGCCGCGCGCCTCGAACCGGGCAACGCCGCCTACCATCAGATGCTCGCCGAGCACCTCGAAAGTCTGGGACGCTCGTCAGAATCCGAAAGGGAACTGGCCGCCCGTTTAAGTCCCATGGAATCGGAGTACTGGATCGGGCTGGGCGTGCTTGCGGAGAGCCAGGCGGACTACGCGCGCGCACAGAAAGACCTTCTCGAAGCAGCCGGAATCGATGCGAAATTCGCTCCGCGCTGGGCGTTGATGAATTTCTATTTCCGCCGCCAGAACGCCGGGCAATTCTGGCTCTGGACCAGACAGGCTCTCGAAATCAGCTACGGTGACCTGACGCCCGTCTTTCGCCTCTGCTGGCTGATGACGGACGATGCGGACAAGATCGCAGGCGTGATTCCTCGGCGCAAGGACATCGAACTGAAATATCTGGCCTTCCTGACCGACACCCACCGGTTCGAAGCAGCGCCCAAAATCGCGCTGAACGTCGCGCGGGAAGCAGCGCCGGAGGACGTCCCCGGCCTGCTTGCGTGGTGCGACGCCGCGATCCACGCCGATCCGGACGCCGCGCGCGAGGTCTGGAGTACTCTCTGCCGCAAGAAACTTCTGCCGTTCGACCCGCTTTCGCTCGAAAAAGGCGACCTGATCACCAACGGACGCTTTCAGACCACGCCGACGGAGCACGGTTTCGACTGGAAAATTCCTCAGGTTGACGGCGTCTTCGTAACGACGGGAAGCCCGATCGAAGGTGTTTCCGTCGAATTGTCCGGCGATCAGCCCGAGGACTGCGTCGTTCTCTCGCAGTTCATCCCCGCCGCACCCGCCGGCCGCTATCGCCTGAATGTCCAATACAACTCGCCGGACGAGGAAGACGATTCAGGCTTCAGTTGGGAAATCGCCGGCCCTGCTTCCGGAGCGCCTCTTGCCCGTTCGGCGGATCTTCCGCTCGGGACGAATACGAGGACTGAAAACGTGGATTTCAGCGCCGGCGCGAACCGCCTTCTGAAACTCTCCCTTCGTTACAAACGACCGCTTGGGCGGGTGCGGCGCAAGGAAACGCTGGTGATCCATCAAGTGGGAATCGATCTGGTCAGATGAAAACATTCTCGGCTGCTGTCCTCTGGACGACCATTGCGGTCTCCGTCGTCGTGATGTGGGTCCAGGCGCGATGGCCCACTTCGGTTCCGGAAGTTGCGGCGTTCGGACTTGCCGCCGTGTGGATCGTCGCGTGCCTGATCGGGCGATCACGCCTGCAGGTCAGCCCCGCGCTGATTCCGCTGGGGGCTGTCGTTCTCTGGGGCATCCTGCAGATTGGAGCCGGCTCAACCGTCTTCGCATGGCGCACGAAGGTCGCCGATCTCTACTGGGCAGGGAATCTCGCGGTTGCTTTCGCGGCGCTCCAGACTTTTGACGATTCCCGCGTCCGCGCGAGGTTCTTCCGCGCCCTTCTGGTCTTCGGTTTTGCGATTGCCGTCATTTCTCCGCTTCAATCGCTGAATCCGGATAACAAGGTTTTCTGGCTGTTCGAACGGCCTCAGACTTTCTGGATCCCGTTCGGCCCGTTTCCCTATACAAACCAGTACGCCGCGTTTATCGAACTGCTCCTTCCCATTGCTCTCTTCTTCGCGCTCACGCAGGAACGCTGGAGGACGTTTTACGTGCTCGCCGCGGCCGTAATGTACACCTCGGTAATCGCGGCGGCGTCAAGAATGGGCCTTGCGTTGACGACGGCGGAAATGCTGATCGTCCCCGCGCTGGTGGCTCGCTCCCGCAAGCTCTCGTTGCGCCGCATTCGAACAGCCGCAATTCTGTTTGCCGGAATTTTCGTTATGCTGATCCTGGCCGCGGGACCGGCGAAGGTTCTTGAAAGACTGATGGCGGACGATCCCTACGGCATCCGGCGGGATTTCACTTCCACTTCGCTCGAAATGATCAAGGCAAAACCCCTGCTTGGTTTCGGTCTCGGCAACTGGCCCACAGCCTATCCGAAATTCGCCCACATCGATGACGGTTTGTATGCGAACGAGGCTCACAATGATTGGGCGCAGTGGGCCGTCGAAGGCGGCCTGCCGCTGTTCGCGATCATGCTCGGCCTCGCGATTTTTTGCGTGCCGCGCGCTCTCCGCTCCGGTTGGGGCTTCGGCGTCGCGGCTGTTTTCGTTCACTGTCTGGTGGACTACCCGATCCAGCGAACGGCTGTTGCGGTTGTCTTCTTTGCGATGATCGGCGCGATCTGCGCCCGTGGCGGGAAGGAAGCGCGGATCATCGACTGATCCGCGCTTCCTCGCTTATTTGTGGACGGGCAGGATTGTCGAATTGCCGGGCAATCCATCCTGCGAGAGCACCAGAGTCAGATCCCCATCCGGCGCATTGGCCGGTACCTGGAAGTTAGCCTGATACAGGCCGACAAGGCCGGGCGTCAGACCCGCGAAGGCGATGTTTACTGGTTGGCCGCCGAGCGTCAGGGTCGGGGCGTCAACCGGGCGCGCCAGCGGATTCGACGGCGATGCATCGCCCGTGGTGACCGGGTTATCGGTAGGTCCCAATCCCGCAAGGTACATCACCAGATACTCCCCGGGTTTGGCCGGTGAGCTTTCCGTGACCAGACTCCCGTCTGCGCCATGCTGAGCGATGACGGTTCCCGACGGCAGAGCGGCAATCCCGGGCGAAACCGGCGTCAGCTGAATCGTGTCAGGCGTCGTCAGCGCGCCGTTCGCATTGACGATGACCTGATACTGCTGTCCGGCCTTCAGTTCGAACGGAACCTGGGCATTGATCTGGCCTGCGCTGACGAAGTACAGCGGCGCTTCGATGCCGCCGATGATCACCGACGTGCCTCCCAGGCTGGTCGCCAGCGGAATGCTGGGAGCGACCGTCGTCTGCGCCGCCAGATACGATCCGTACATCTGCACGATCGTCCCCGGCCCCAGACCCGACCCGACCTGCGGATCGAACACGTGCAGAGTGCTGTTCGGGGTCAGAACGGGCGCGTTGTTGGGCGTAACGGAACCGCTCAACAGCGCGGACACGGCCGGGAATCCTGCCGCGCTCGCCCTGGCGGTAATGGTCACTTGCGATGCGGAATGCCGTGGCGTCCACGTGCCCGAATACAGCCCGGTGGAAGGATTCGCCACTGAGAGCGCGAGGGGCGCGTCGCCGTTCGAGAATGTCGCGACCACCTGCGCGTTGGGAATCGGCGCGCCGCAATCGTTGACAATCTGCAGCGCCAGCGGTGTCGGCCACGACGCGGGGGCGGAGAAGTTATTCACGAGGCCCATGTGTGACGGCGCCATTGCCGTCGGGGTGCAGGAGCCACCTGCGGCATTCGATGTGAACTTGCCCGGCGCTGCTGATCCCCCGGCCGTCTGCTCGACAACCAGCGTCACGTTTACGGTGCGAACGCCGGCAGTCCCGAATGCGTAATTTACGCCTCCGTAGTAAACGCCCGCCGCGAGCCCCGCAGGATTGACCGAGACCTGCGACTGAGCGCCACCGGGCGTCGCCGCACCCGTCGAGGGACTCACCGAGAGCCAGGACTGGCCATCGGCGGTAGTCACTGACGACTGATAGGCGATTGGCCCTGCTGCGTTCGAGAAGAGCTGCACCGTCTGCGGAGGCGCCGGAGTCGCGCCCGAACTGAGGAACAGCAGACCCGCCGGGCTCGGCGCCGGTTTCAGCGGACTGCCGGCTGGCGCGACATTCAGCACCACCTCGAAATCGAGCGGCGAGTTCACCGTTCCGGTCGATGCCACGCGGATCCGCGCGTAATAAGCTCGTGGCGCAAGGCTTGCCGCAATTCCGGAGTCGATGGAAAAGCTGACCGTCCCGGGCTGTGCGCTGGTCGATGTTCCGCTCGGCGTGTTGACCCGCAGCCAGTCTGCTCCCGGAAGGACGGAAGCGGTCCAGCTGACGGCTGTCGGAGTCGAAACGCTGACCAGGAACGAATTACCCGCGTTGCCCGGAACGCCTCCTGCCGATATCTGGAACTGGGCGCCTACGGGTTGAAGAGCAATACTCGGATTCGCCGCGATAAAGAACGTAACCGGCGTAATCGTCGTGCCCGTGGAACTCACGACCGTAACGGTTGTCCTGTAGTAGCCCGGCGTCAGGCCGGTCGGATCCACCGAGAGCGCCACCGGGACGGTTTGCCCTGCCGGGATCGATCCGGGTACTCCGGAGACATTCAGCCAGGGCGCGCCTGGGTGAATGGAAGAAATCCCGACGGACCCGCCTCCGGTATTCTGCAACTCGAGCGTTTGAGAGGTGGGGGATCCGGACGGCGACGCCGTGAACGCGACGAGGCTCTCGTTCACGCTCAGTTGTGGTGGCGCCGCGTTGACCGTCAGGGAGATCGCCACTGTCTGCGAGTTCCCCGCGCAGGGAGCCGGCGCTTTGCAGGTGACGATCACATTCGCCTG
>DASZUZ010000402.1:0-2051 GCA_035547415.1 Bryobacteraceae bacterium
TCAACAATCCTTCGATCGTCGAAGAGATGACGAGGGAGCGCCTCGAGATGCTGGGAACCAGTTTCGTCCCGCAGCACTCGGATGCGCGCGTGCTGGAGCAGGTGATTTACAAATGGCGCAACACGCGCCGCACGCTGGGGCCGATTCTAGCCAATACTTATCAGCTATTAAGCGAAGACGGACGCGGCGTAACGCGCGAAGATATCCGGCGTGATATAACTCGGCTGTTCCGCGGCAACTTCGAGACATTCACCAAAGTCGCGGGACGGCAAAAGCCATGCCTGCAGGCAGTGTAACGGCGACAGAACGACGCAGCATTTTCGGCGCGAAACTGCGCTGGTCGATCTGCGGCCTGCTGTTCTTCGCGACAACGGTCAACTACGTCGATCGCCAGGTGCTTGGGATCCTGAAGCCCGTTCTCGAGCGCGATCTGAAGTGGAATGAGGCGGACTATGGCTGGATCGTCTTCACCTTCCAGCTTGCCTATGGTCTGATGATGCCGCTCGCGGGCCGGGTGATGGACTGGCTCGGCACGAGAATCGGCTATGCCATCGCGGTGGCCGTCTGGAGCGCCGCGTCCATGCTGCACTCGCTCGCGAGCACCCCGCTGCAGTTCGCCTCCGCCCGTTTCGCTCTGGGGTTGGGCGAGGCCGCGAATTTCCCGGCGGCCATCAAAACCGTCGCCGACTGGTTTCCCCGGCGGGAGCGCTCCTTCGCAACGGGCATATTCAACAGCGGATCGAATATTGGCGCGATCGTCGCTCCGCTGGCCGTGCCGGTGATCGCCGCGCATTTCGGATGGCGGGCGTCGTTTCTGTTCACCGGCAGTCTGGACGTCGTGTGGCTTGTTCTCTGGCTCACTTTCTACCGGCGTCCCGCCGAACACAAACTATTAAGCGCGGAAGAGCGAAAGCTGATCGAGTCGGATCGCGGAGAAGAGTCGCCGGTGAAGATCCGATACTCACAGGTAGTCAGAAAACGAGCGGCATGGGCGTTTCTGGCGGGCAAGTTCCTCACCGATCCGGTCTGGTGGTTTTACCTGTTCTGGGTGCCGGGTTTTCTGCACGATAAGTACGGTCTGAACCTGACGCAGCTTGGATTGCCGCTGATCACGATCTATGTGGTGGCGGATATCGGGTCGGTCGTGGGAGGCTGGCTTTCGACGGGATTCATCGCGCGGGGATCCGACCATTCGCGAGCGCGCAAACTGGCGATGCTGCTTTGCGCTCTGGCGGTGGTACCCGTAGCGGCGGTCATGTTCACCGGCGGAAACCTGTGGTTGACGGTGGCGCTGATCAGTCTGGCGACCGCGGCCCATCAGGGCTGGTCGGCGAATCTGTTTACGCTGCCTTCGGACACGTTCCCTCGCCCTGCGGTGGGGACCGTCGTGGGACTCGGCGGGATGGGCGGCGCCTTCGGCGGGATGCTGGTAGCGCCCGCCATCGGCAAGTGGCTGGATTATTCCGGCAAGTCATACGGACCGTTGTTTCTGACAGCCGGAACGATGTATCTGATCGCGCTGTTGATCATCCACCTGCTGGTACCCAAAATTCGCCAGATCGAACTTTGAGTATGCAGGGCAGGGCTTCGGTCCGGACCGAAGCCCCGTCCCAATCTCACAACCCAAACGCCACGTAAATCCCGCCCGACTTCCCTCCTCGCCCGCTCTTTCCTCCCGTCGCATAGATCACGACATACTGTTTTCCGCCGACTTCATAAGTAATTGGCGTCGCATTGCCGGAAAACGGAAGCGTCGTCTCCCAAAGCAACTTGCCGGTCTTCTTATCGAACGCGCGAAACTTACGATCGAAATTAGTCGCCGCAATAAAAACCAACCCGCCCGCCGTTACAATCGGCCCCCCGTAATTCTCCGTTCCCGTATTCTTCCCGAGGTCCGGATATTCCCCCAGCGGAATCTTCCATGCATATTCGCCCGTATTCAGGTTGATCGCATTGAGCGTCCCCCACGGCGGAGCGACAGCCGGGTATCCGTCAGGATCCAGAAACTTGTGATACCCCGTGAACCGATATTTCGGCTGAGCCGTAGAAGG
>DASZUZ010000403.1:0-2785 GCA_035547415.1 Bryobacteraceae bacterium
ATCCCAGACCGATCCGTCTCCCAGTGTTCGCCTCTCGATGAACTGCTCCTTCACAAACGTCCCGTCGGGCCGGAATACCTGAATCCGGTCGTTCGCACGATCGCAGACATAGAGCAGCCCGTCATGGGAAAGCTCGGCGCAATGCACCGGATTGCGGAACTGCTGCGCGGGCGGCGCGTCGGGGTTGTAGCGGCCGAGGTTCGTATCGTCAGGCCGGTGCCCGTACGCGCCCCAGTGCCGTTTGTATTTGCCCGTATCGGCGTCGAAAACGATGACACGGTGATTACCGTAGCCATCCGCCACAATCAGCTCGTTCGTCTTCGGGTCGATGAACATCTTCGCGGCGCCTTTGACGTTATCCGTGTCGTTGCTGCCTTTACTCTGATCGGGCTTGCCGATCTGCATCAGGAATTTTCCTTCCTGCGTGAACTTCAGGATCATGTTGTCGTGGAAACGGGCGTTCGGGGCTCCTCCAACAATGTCGCCGCCCGCCGTGGCGTTTGCGCCGCGGCCGGGCGCACTGTTAATCGTCGGCGCTCCGCCGCCGCGTCCGTTCCCGCCGATCCAGACGTTCCCCTTGTAGTCAACCGTGATCCCGTGATTCGTCTCCGGCCAGTCATAACCTTTGCCCGGCCCGCCCCAGTGCGCAAGCAGATTGCCTTCTTCATCGAATTCGAGCACCGGCGGAGCGGGGAGGCAGCAGTCCGCAGCCGGCGGATTGGCCGCCGCGTAGGTTTCCATGCGCTCCAGCGCCGCGGCGCGATGGACGATCCAGATGTGGTCCTGCGCGTCCACGGAAACGCCGATCACGTTGCCCATCACCCAGTGGTTCGGCAGCGGCTTCGGCCACAACGGGTCGACCTCAAATCGCGGCGCCTGCACGGTTGCGGCATGAACCGAAGCGCGGCGGCTCAGGAGGAATGAAGCGGTCCCGAGCGTGCCCGCAACCGCAAGAAATGTGGCCCCCACGCGAACGTCACGATTCATATCGCCTGTTAGCATACACAAATCGAGCCCCGTGCGAACCGGTTATTTACTGCTCGCGCTCTTCCTCGCGGCCCCCCTGGCCGCGCACGACATTCCCAGCGACGTCACCATTCAGGCTTTTCTCAAACCGGAAGGAGACCGCCTAAAACTGCTCGTCCGCGCGCCTCTGGCCGTCCTGCGCGATATCAATTTCCCGGAACGCGAGGGCGGGTTCCTCGATCTCGCGCGCATCGATCCGTTTCTGCGCGATGGCGCGGCTCTCTGGATCGGCGACGCGATCGACCTTGACGAGAACGACTCCAGACTTCCGCGACCCCGCATACTCCGAACCCGGCTGTCGCTGCTCTCCGACAGATCGTTTGCGACATACCGGAAGGCGCTCGCGCACATCAACAGCCCCGCGTTGCCCGACGGGACCACGGTTTTCTGGAACCAGACGCTGCTCGACGTTCTGTTCGAGTATCCGATTCAGTCCGATCGCGCGCGCTTCTCCATCCATCCGGGTCTGGCCCGCCTCGGATTGCGCGTCGTCACGGCGCTTCGGTTCCTGCCGCCCGGCGGCGCGGTACGCGCCCTCGAATTCACCGGCGACCCCGGACTCGTGCGGCTGGATCCCCGATGGCATCAGGCCGCGTTGCAGTTTGTCCGGCTGGGTTTCTCGCACATCCTGGACGGAACGGACCATCTGCTGTTCCTGTTCTGCCTGGTAATTCCACTGCGGCGATTCCGCGCCCTCGTCCCGGTGATAACCGCGTTCACCGCGGCGCATTCCATGACTCTGATCGGGTCGGCTTACGATCTGGCGCCGCAAGCGCTCTGGTTTCCGCCGCTCATCGAGACGCTCATCGCGGCGTCCATTGTCTTCATGGCGCTCGAAAATATCGCTGCGGGCAGCAACCTCGGCAAACGCTGGCTGATCGCGTTCGGCTTTGGGCTCGTCCATGGATTCGGGTTCTCCTTCGCGCTTCGCGAGACGCTGCAGTTCGCCGGATCGCACCTGCTCACGTCTTTGCTGGCCTTCAATATTGGCGTGGAGTTGGGCCAGCTGCTGGTGCTCGCCCTGCTCGTCCCGGCCCTCGAGCTGTTCTTCCGCTACGCTGTGGGGGAGCGCATGGGGACGATCATTCTCTCTGCGCTCGTCGCTCACACGGGCTGGCACTGGATGATCGAACGATGGGATCGTTTCCGCCAGTACCGACTGGAATGGCCGGATCTGAATGCGGCCTTCCTCGCCGGCGCCCTGCGCTGGATGACGATCGCCGTAGTTGCCGCCGGCCTGATCTGGTTCTCCGCGAGACGGATCAGATCGCCGCACCGAACCAGTCCCGATCGGATGTGACAGAGCCGCTATGGATAAACAATGCAAAAGTAGATACACGCACGTTTCCAGGTGGGGAGATAGTCTGGCGGTGCGCCTTCCTTCTGAGATTGTCGAGGCGCTCGACCTGAAGGAGGGCGATCAGATAGCCATTCATATTGCCGGTTGGCGCAAGTTTGAAGTGGCGCGGAGTGGCTCTGCCAGAGCAGCGCTTCTGCGCATACGCGAACTACGCCGGCCGCTTCTTCCAGGGTTCGGGTTCAACCGTGAACGGGCGAATGAGAGGCGTTAAGGCGCCGCGGGATTCCTCGTCAGGCTCTGTTCATCCTGAACTGCTCAGGAAGCATCCATATCACGAACCCGTTTCGTCGGTCTTCGACAACCCTGTAAAAGAGTTGTAAATTCAGCGCCCTGCCTTTCCGCCCTGCTCTTCCACCATCCCGTATTCGCGCTAAAATCGCGTTGCCGATGCAAACGATC
>DASZUZ010000404.1:0-3532 GCA_035547415.1 Bryobacteraceae bacterium
TACGTGAACCAGTACAACGGCAAGGGCGAGTACATCCGCACGTTCGGCGGCAAGGGATCGGGACCGGGGCAGCTTGCCGAGCCGCACGGGATCTGGGTGGACGAACGCGCCGGCAGTCCCGTTCTGGTCGTGGCGGATCGCCGCAACAATCGTCTGCAGCGCTTCACCATGGACGGAAAGCACATGGACTTCGTGCAGGGATTCCGGCTGCCCTGCCACTTCGATGAACAAAACGGAAACGTCGTGGTGCCCGATTTACAAGGCCGCGTCACCCTGATCGACAAAGACAACAAAATCATCGAGCACCTCGGCGATTCGAATCCGCCCAACTGGCTCAGCCCGCTGCGCACGCAGACGCGAGACAAGTTCATTCCGGGCCAGTTCATCCAGCCGCACGGCGCCTGTTTCGATCACGCCGGCAACATCTTTGTCGTCGAGTGGGTCGAAGTCGGACGCGTCACCAAACTGCGCAAAGTGGCCGCCTGAGAAATTCAGGCTCGTTTGCCGCGCGATAGATAACGGGCGGCGCCATAGCGATCCGGCGCCTGCCCGTTGGAATTTCGCGCTTTCACGTCTCCGTACGGATCTTCGAAGCGGTTCATTAATTCATAGAGCCGGGCCCGCATATCATCGGCCTGCGTACGATATTCCGCATCGTACGCCGCGTTATGCATCTCTTCGGGATCCCGTTCCAGATCGTAAAGCTCGTCGATGTCGAAGCCATTGAACACGTACTTGTACCGGTCCGTGATGGCGAGTCGCTGCGTGTAGAGAAACTCGCCGCCATAGTAAGCGCCCAGAATTTCCTTGCTCCAGTCCGTTCTGCCGGGCTGGTCGAACAGCGGCGTCAGCGATCGGCCATCACTCCAGGGCATGGCCTTTGCGCCCGCGGCCTCGACGTACGTGTAACCGAGATCGTGCGTCTGTACGAGCGCGGAGGTGCGGGATCCGGCCCGGATTCGTTTCGGCCATCGGACAATCATCGGCACGCGGTAACACTCTTCATACGGGATCCAGCCTTTGATCCACATGCGATGCGCGCCCGCCATGTCGCCGTGATCCGTGGTGAAAACGACGATCGTGTTATCCGCCTGGCCTGTCTCGTCGAGAGCCTTCAGGATGCGCCCGATCTGATCGTCCAGTTGCTCCGTGAAAGCGTAATAATGGGCACGGCCCTGCCGGTAATCGTCTTCGCTGATCTGTCCCCACGATTCCGATTCCCGGCGATGGAGTCCGGGCTTGCCGGCGAAGGTATCCTGGAAGCTTTTCGGCACGGGAATGGAGCGCGGGTCGTAACGGTCGAGATACTTCTTCATCGGCACGTACGCATCGTGGGGAGCCACGAAGTGAGTTTCGAGGTGCCACGGTCCCGGACCTTTGGCCAGACGCCGCATCATCCGGATGGACTGCTCGGCCGTCCGATACTCGGGTGTCGCCTCCACGGGGCCTTCCTGCGCGCCCCACATCAGGAAGGGCTTGCTGCCGGGCCACGTCATCATCCGATGTGGTGTGGTCGTGAGTTTTTCTTTCGGCCGCTCCACACGGTCCGGATTGAGATCGTGCCCCGCCAGGATCTTCGGATTGCAGCCGCTCACGCCGGCCACTTCGTGGAATCCGAAATCGAGCGGAGACCGGTCCCAGCTCGCGTGCCACTTCCCGACGTATCCGAGCCGGTAGCCTGCATCGCGCAACCGCTGTGAGTAAAGCACCACGTCCGGAAACATGTCCCGGTGGACGGAAGGCGAGGAATGAATCTGGTTGTAAACGCCGTTATGCCAGTGGTACCCGCCCGAAAGGATCATGGCGCGCGCCGGGCAGCATACGGCGGAGGGCGTATAGCTGCGCTCGAACAGCATGCCCGCGTCCGCAAGCCGGTTCAGATTGGGCGTGCGGCAAAGGGATCGGTTCGCGATGGTCGCCCATTGCTGCTGATCGCTCATGATGTGCAGAATGTTGGGCCTCTCGCCGGCGCGCGCGGTGTTTTGCTGCGCCATCGCGGCTGTGGTCGCCGCCCCTGCCAGGAAGGATCTTCGATTCAGAATGGACGTTGACATCCCGGGCCCATTCTATGGCATGGCTATGTAGTGGCATAAAATGCGTGTTCAGGACTTCGATGCCGTCTCTCTCTCGACGCACCTTTCTTCAATCCGCCGCCGCGGCCGCAGTTGCGGCGGGAGCGCAGGCCGCTCCCGGTGACCGCCGCCGCAACATCATCTTCATCCTGACGGACGATCACCGCTACGATGCGATGGGCTTCATGCATCCGCAGCCGTGGCTGCGCACGCCGCATCTCGACTCGCTCGCCCACGATGGCGCGCATCTGAAGAATGCGTTCGTCACCACCGCGCTCTGTTCACCCAGCCGCGCCAGCATTCTGACCGGCGTGTATGCTCACCGGCATCGCATCGTCGATAACAACACCGCGATTCCGGCCGGCACACGCTTCTTCCCCCAGTTGCTGCAGCCAGCCGGATATAAGACGGCCTTTTTCGGTAAATGGCACATGGGCAACACGGGCGACCAGCCGCAGCCGGGCTTCGACAAATGGGTCAGCTTCCGCGGACAAGGCTCCTACCTGCCCACGAAAGACGGACTGAACGTCGATGGCAAACACGTTCCGCAGAAGGGCTACATCACGGACGAACTCACCGATTACGCCCTCGACTGGCTCGACAGTGTTTCGAAGGAGCAGCCGTATTTTATGTATCTTTCGCACAAGGCCGTTCATGCCGATTTCGTCCCGCCGGACCGGCACAAGGGCATGTACGCGAAGGAGACCTTTCACCCGCCCAAAACCATGGCGGAATCGGGCCCGAACGCGCAGCACCGCCCCATGTGGGTGCAGAACCAGCGCAACAGCTGGCACGGAGTCGATTTCCCCTACCACTCGACGCTCGACATCGGCGAGTACTACAAGCGCTACGCGGAAACGCTGATGGGCGTCGATGACAGCGTCGGACGTGTTCTCGATGCGCTGCGCAGCCGGGGCCAGCTCGATTCCACTCTGATCGTCTACATGGGCGATAACGGTTTTCAGTTCGGCGAACATGGACTGATCGACAAGCGCACCGCGTACGAGGAATCCATGCGCGTGCCGATGCTGGCGCGCTGTCCTGAACTCTTCTCCGGCGGCCGCACCGTGGAGAAGGTCGTTGCCGGGCTCGACATCATGCCCACGTGCCTCGATGCGGCGGGCGTCGCCATTCCGCAGGGCCTTGACGGCCGCAGCATGCTGCCGTTGCTCGAAGGCAAGACGGATCCGCAGTGGCGCACCGAATTGCTGTACGAGTATTACTGGGAGCGCAATTTCCCGCAGACGCCCACCATGCATGCGCTGCGAACCGATCGCTACAAGTACATCCACTATTACGGCACCTGGGACATCGACGAGCTCTACGATTTGCAGGAAGATCCCCTCGAAACAACCAATCTGATTTCGAATCCGGAGCGGAAGCAGACGGTTCAGCAACTGAACAAACGCCTGTTCGACGTCATGGAGAGCAGCGGCGCGATGCAGATTCCGCTTTATCGC
>DASZUZ010000405.1:0-1560 GCA_035547415.1 Bryobacteraceae bacterium
GATCGTGCCGCGCGCCGTCATCAGAATCACGGCGCAATTCGGGTCCTGCTTTTTGGCGGAATTCAGGATGTCGAGACCGGTGCGGTCGTCGATATAAATATCCGAAATGACGATGGGGCAGCCGCCGCGCGAGAGGCGCTCGATGGCGTCGCGCGTGTTGGAGTAGGCCTCGACGTCAAATCCTTCCATTTCGAGGAAGGTCACGATGGTGGTGCGAACGGACGGATCGTCTTCGACCAGAATGATTTTTTCGCGGTCGTCCGTCATAAAACCGTCTTCTTCATGCGCGTTTCAATATCAGTGTGAACCGCGAGCCCCGGCCCGGTTCGGACTCCACCTGAATGGAGCCGCCGTGCTGGACGATGATTTGTTCCACGATTGCCAGTCCGATCCCGGTTCCGGCCTCGCCGGACTGCTCGGCCCGTTTGGTTCGATAGAACTTTTCGAAAATGCGGCCAACTTCTTTTTTATCCATCCCGATTCCCTGATCTTCGACCGAGAGACGAACGGGATCTTTTCTATTATCGTCTCCGCCGTTCATTGCGACGCGAACACGCGTATCGGACGGGGAATATTTGATCGCATTTGTCAGCAAATTGTAGACGGCATACTCCATCAGCTCGGAATCGCCGAGGATGGCGGTGGATGGGAGCATCGCAATTTCGATCGCGATGTGCTTGGCGTCCGCGAGCGGCCGGGCGCGCGAGGCGCAGCGCTCCACGACATCCTCCAGGCCGAACCGCTCCTGCTTCATCTCCATCTGACCAGCAGAGAGACGCTCGACACTCAGGAAGGTTTCGATCATGCGGGCGAGTCGTTTCGATTCGGCGTTGATGAGATCCGCCATTTCGCGGCGCTTGTTTTCCGGCATGGAGCCGTAGCGGCTGATGAGCTCGCTCGAGCCCTGAATGGCGGTCAGCGGCGTGCGAAGTTCGTGAATCGCGAACTGCATGGAGCGCTGGTAGCGCTGCTTGTCGGCTTCGGCCCGGTGAAGCTGGCGGCGTACGAGACGATACTTCCATGTGGCGGCGGCGGCCGTGCCGAAGATGGCGGCGAATGTGCCCGGCATCCAGGACCAGACTTTGCCGTGCGAAAAGGCGATGCCGGGAAGAAGCTGCGACGCTACGATGACGCCGAACGCCGCCAGGCTCGAAGGCCATCCGGCCGGAAGCAGAAACGCGGCGCCGGCGGCGAAACTCAGCAGGAACGCGGCTTCGACTACCCAGAGCAGCGGGACATCCACCAGGAACGTGCGGCGGGCGATGGTTTCGTAGGCGTTGGCATGGAATTCGATGCCAGGCATCGCAATTCCGTTGGAATAGGGCGTCATCCAGCGGTCACTTACGGTCTGCGCGGTTACGCCGGTGAAGACGACTTTTCCGGCGAAGCGTGAGGCGAGCGCCGGGTTTCGATCGAGATCCGCAACCGTGACGCGCGGGATACCGTGCATGGCAGGCGGCGTGTAACGGATGCGCAGGGTCCGGCCGCTCAGGTCATCCGACGGGATGTGTGTGTTGCCGACCACCAGATCGTCCGGCGATTCGAGAATGGACGCGCCTT
>DASZUZ010000406.1:0-4916 GCA_035547415.1 Bryobacteraceae bacterium
CGAATTCGCCGAAGTGGCGATGCAGGTTCTCGAAGGCGGCGATATCTCTGACGAAGAACTGGCCGCTCAGGCGGAAGCGGCCGGGTTCGAAGAGACGGAAGAAGAGGACGAGTTCGAGGAAGCCGAAGAGCCGGAGCGGTAAAGCCCGAGGGGCTTTACCGGTGGAAGCGGCCGACCAGAACGCCTTTGCCGAGGATGTGGCCGTCCATGGCGTGCAGAACTTCCGGCCGCGTCGCGTCGGGTCCCAGATCGAGCTTCGTGTCCAGCGCGAACAGTTCGATCGTGTAGTGATGGTGCGGACCGGGGGCGGGCGCACCCGGTCCCCGATAACCGACGGTGTTGCCGCCATTCTTCAACTGTACGGAGCCATCGGGCAGTTGAGGATTGGCTGGCACGCCTTCCTCCAGTTCACGTTTGTCGCCGGGGATGTTCAGGACGAGCCAGTGCAACTGATCGTTGGTGGTCTTCCGCAGCGCCACGTCGGGATCGTGCATGAGCAGCACGAAGCTGACGGTGTTCGCGGGGACATTGGTCCATTCCAGCTTCGGCGAAACCGGAGTCGGAACGGATTGCGTGTACTTCTGTGGAATTTCGGCGCCGTCCGCGAAGGCAGGGCTTGTGACGGTAAGCCCCGGCCGCGGCGGCGCCTTCGCGCCTTTATCCTGCGCGGACGCCACCATCGCGGCGCCGATCAGACATGTAGTCAACAGCTTCGATATCGAGGTTCCCATGCATGCTCCTTGAACGGAAACCTCTCAGCATATCAGCGCGTTCAGTTGAGCATCTTGCCCTGCCGGAGATAGGCGGGCACATCGAGATCGTCCTCGAAAACGGGGGCGGCTGCCGCGGGCTCCGTTTCGGCGGCCGGCTCGGGAGCGGGTACCGTGACCGGCATCGGAGCGGGCGCGGAATCGGCCGGGCGCTCGGCAAAGAAATCGCTCACCGGACGGACTTCAATCGCCGGTTCGCGAACGTCCTTGGCAAATCCGGTCGCGATCACGGTGACCTTGACGGAATCGCCCATTTCTTCTTTTGCGATCACGCCGAAGTTCAGTTGGAGATCGTCCGAATCGCTTGCCTCCCGGATGATGGAGCAGGCTTCATTGAGTTCGTGCAGCCCGATGTCGGCCGAAGCGGTGATGTTCATGAGCACCTGGCGGGCGCCCTTGATCTTCGTGTCTTCGAGCAGCGGCGAACTGATGGCGGCCCTTGCCGCTTCCACGGCCGCGTTTTCGCCCTTCGCGATGGCGTTGCCGATGAGCGCGATGCCCATGCCGGAGATCGCCGCCTTGATGTCGGAGAAATCGAGGTTGATCAGTCCGGGCGTGAGGATCAGTTCGCTGATGCCCTGCACGGCCTGCCGCAATACATCGTCGGCCATGCGGAACGCCTGCGCCATGCTGGTGCCTTTGGGCGCGATTTTGAGAAGCCGGTCGTTGGGAATCGTGGTGAGAATATCGACCGAAGACGCCAGATCCGTCACGCTGCGCTCCGCCTGCCGCATGCGCTTGCCGCCTTCAAAAGTGAACGGCTTGGTGACAATCGCGATGGTGAGGGCGTCGAGTTCCTTGGCGAGCGTCGCGACCACCGGAGATGCGCCTGCGCCCGTGCCGCCTCCCAATCCGGCGGTCACAAACACGAGGTCCGCGCCTTCGAGTATGCCGAGAATACGCTCGGTGTCTTCGAGCGCCGCCTGGCGGCCAACGTTCGGATCCGAACCCGCGCCGAGACCGTTGGTAATCTTCTGCCCGATCTGTATCTTGTTGGGAACCTTCGACGCTTCGAGCGCCTGCGCGTCGGTGTTCATGACATAGAACTGGACGCCTTCGAGTCCATCCTCATACATGCGGCCGACTGCGTTCGAACCGCCGCCGCCAACGCCAATCACTTTGATGCGCGCGCCTTTGCGCGTCTCTTCCTGCAGTTCGTACTTCAGCACGTCCATGTATTCGCTCTCTCCGTTATCTCAGAATTCTCCCCAGAACTCCCACCGACTGCTTCTCCACGTCCACCATCGTCCGAAGCCGCGCGGCGTACATCGAGAGACCAGCCGCCGCGGTCCATGCCGGATGATTCAACTCGTCGGGCCAGTCTTTGATCCCCTGCGGCAGGCCGACGCGCGCGGGGCAATCGAGCACCTTCTCCGCCACGTCGCAGATGCCCGCCAGCAACGCGCCACCGCCCGAGATCACGACGCCGCTCGCAATGGCTCGCTGCATGCCGACGCGCGCCAACTCGGCGCGCACCAGGTCAAACAACTCCACGGCGCGGGATTCCAGAATCTCGTTGATGAACTTCCGCGGCACTTCGCGCGCCTGCGTTTCGCCGGGGATCTCGACGACGCTGTTCTCGGCCGTACCGGTCGCGAGCGCGCTTCCGAACTCTTCTTTGACAATGGCCGCGGCGTCCATGGGGATGCGCAGCGCGTGGGCGAGATCTCTCGAGAAGTGGTCACCGCAGATCTTCAGCGAGCTGACCTGCTGCGCCGATTCGCCAAAGTAGCAGACCAGTTCCGTCGAGTGCTGGCCAATGTCGACGAGCACGACGCCGTCCCGGCGGTCTTCCTGGAGTACGCTCGCGTAGCAGGCCGCTACCGCTTCGTGAACGGTTTCGTCCACCGAAAGGTGCGCCCGGTTGATCGCGCCGACCAGATTGTTATGTTCCAGCGCGGAGCACGTGACGAGGTGCGCGTTCGCTTCGAGCGTGGAGCCCAGCATCTGCCGGGGATCGTGAAAACCCGGATGGTCGTCCACCACGAAATCCTGCGGAAAGACCTGGAGCATCATCCGGTCTTCCTGCAATTGCACGCGCATGGCGCGCTCCATCGCGCGATTCACGTCCTTCTGGGTGATCTCGCGGGGGCGGCCGAGATCCCAGCGGCCCCGATTGTTCGCGCCGCGCACCGTGAGACCGCCCATGCCGGCCACCACCGTTTCGATGGCCGTCTGCGCCATCTTCTCGGCTTCCACCACGGCCGCCAGAATGCATTCCGACACGGCCTGCTGATCCGCAATGCGGCTTTTCGACCAGCCGCGTGACGGCACGCATCCATAGCCCAGGAAGCGGAACCGCTCGCGCTCCAGGAGCGCGATGACGCAACGCGTACTTGTGCTTCCGGCGTCTACTCCCGCCGCGAAGATGGAATCGGTACTCATGAGTTTCTCGTTACTTATCTGGCTGAAATCCGATCGTCAAAGCGCAAGTCAAAAACGGTGGCTCGCTCCGAGTGCTTCCGGATCTCGGCGAAATGGTTCTGGAAATTCAGAAAGCGGGAACGGAAATGCTCGTCGCCGAGCCAGAGTTCCACGGCCTGGCCGTCCACATCCGCCATCACGCGCATGTCCTGCGCGCTCGCTGCATTGATTTCCGAGATATCTTTCGCCTGCGGACCGAGGTCGGCGAGCAGATGCTCCATCGACTGCACGCGGGCGCGGCGATCGTCGTCGGTCTGGTCGTCCGTGATGCCACTCAGCACGGGCAACCGGAAACGCACCCGCGGAGGCATGGAGAGCAACACGCCGTCATCGTCGATGAGAGCCAGCGAGGAGCGCATCGAAGCAGCCATCGGCAGCCGGGCGAATGCGACAGGGCGGCGCTCCGTGATCGTGACGACGATGCGGTTCGGCCAGATTCGCGTGATGGATGCGCTGCGAACCCAATCGATCGCGAGCAGATGGCGGCGGCGCTCCGCGAGCGGAATCTTAAAGACGCTGTTATTGAAATCCTGGGCGAAAACGGAGTTGATGCGCGCGCGGCTGGCGTAGACGGAACCGTGGATTTCCAGATTCCCGAGCCCGAAGCGCGGATCTCGCTGCAGGAACCCCTGCACTTCCCTGCTGCCCCAGGCGGCTCCGACGAAAATGCCGGACCAGAGAATCACGCGGCTCCAGAGCCGCCAGTTCACTTTCGGTTTGGGCGGGGGAGGCGCTTTAGGCACTCAACTTCTCCAATATGCGATCTCCCAGTTGCGACACGCTGCCCGCTCCCAGCGTGAGGATCAGATCGCCGGGCTCGACTCCCTGCGCGATCCTCTCCACGCCCGCCTCGCTCGAATCCGCGTACTCGACACCCCGGTGCCCGAACTGCCGCATCCGGTCGACCAGCGCTTCGGCCGTCACGCCTTCGATCGGCTTTTCCGACGCCGCGTAGATATCGAGGACGACGACGCGGTCCGCGGCATGAAAAGCGCGCGCGAAATCGTCCATCAAGTGCAGCGTCCGCGTGTACCGATGAGGCTGAAACAGCACGTGCAGACGGTTGCGGCAGACGGACTTCGCGGCGGCCAGCGTGGCGCGGATCTCGGTCGGGTGGTGGCCATAGTCATCCACCACACGGACGCCATTGACCTCGCCGCGGATTTCAAATCGCCGCCCGACGCCGGTGAACTTCTTCAGCCCTTCGCGGATGACGTCCGGCTGCACACCCAGTTCGACGGCGACCGCGATGGCCGCGGTTGCGTTGAGGATGTTGTGATCGCCCGGGATGTTCAGATGGAATTCGCCGAGATCCCCGGTCCGGGACCGCAGACGAAAGTTGCCGCCGTTCTGATTGACGGGCCGGTAATCGGCCTGCGCGCTGCGTCCGTAAGTAATGGTTCTGCGGCGCACGTCGGGCAGGATGCTCTGCACGTTTTCGCTGTCGAGGCAGACAATGGCGGCCCCGTAAAACGGCACTTTGTTGACGAACTCGGTGAAGGCCGCTCGAATGGCTTCGATATCCGAGTAGTGATCGAGATGCTCGCGGTCGATGTTCGTCACGATCGCGAAGATCGGGGACAGCTTGAGGAAAGAGCCGTCACTTTCATCGGATTCGACGACCAGAAAGTCGCTCTTTCCGACCCGCGCGTTGGAACCGCCCATAGCAGCGACTTTGCCGCCGACGACGACCGTGGGGTCCATGCCGGCGTGGCTCAGGAT
>DASZUZ010000407.1:0-4400 GCA_035547415.1 Bryobacteraceae bacterium
AATCAAAGCTCATTACGAGTTTGGCGCTTCAGAAAAACAGCCGTAATCAGGCTGTCAGCGCCGGCAAGTTCTGGGTGACCTTAGCGAGAGGGTCCCACCCGTTCCCATCCCGAACACGGAAGTTAAGCCTCTCAGCCCCGATTGTACTGCACGCGCGAGTGTGTGGGAGACCAGGAAGTCGCCCGGTTTAATTCAAAAGCCCGATCCTGAGGGGATCGGGCTTTTTTGTTTTTGCGTTCACTGAAGGACCGTCAGCGGAACGGAAACCTCTGTCGTTTCCCACGCAAGCGCCAGTGTCCCTTTATTCCCGCCATCATTCCGGAGATCCACGCGGAACGTCTCGACAGGTTCCGGCAGCTTCTTCAAATTCATTTTCGTCCGGCCGAAATCGAGCGAGGGATTGTAGTTCAGGTGGAACTGGCCGCTCTCCTTGTTAATGATCAGCGTCCAGTCCTTCTCCGTCGGCAGTGTCCAGATGCTGTAGGAGCCTTTGGGCAACCTCAGGCTTCCCACCTGAAGATCGGCATCGGTCGTGAAACCGGTGGCGATGTTCGCTCCGGTACACCAGACCTCTCCGTAAGGGACCAGCGCACCCATGATCTTCCGGCCGTGCATCGAGGGCGCGTAGTAATCAACCGAGATGTTCTTTCCGGCGATCGTCACAGAGGACTTCGCGGCGGGGCTCGTGTACCGGGAACGTTGCGCGGCCGCTCCGGCGGCGAACAGTGCGATCGCCCCTGCGCAAAGAGCCAGAGTCCGAACAGTTCTCATCGCATTCTTCCTCGCCGCCATAGTACACCCGTTCCGGAAACGAAAAAGGGGGCCGCCGATGCGCCTGCCGCCTCCGGCGTTGCGTTCCGGGCGGGGCTATCCAAAAATCAGGTTTGGATACCGGAAGCTCGTAGAACCGGAATCGCCGCCGCCTCTCCCGGTGAGTGCCTCCACCCGGCTTCCCGGCTCTTGCTGCCCACGAGTGCTTCTCTGTTTTCAAAGA
This sequence comes from Bryobacteraceae bacterium, assembly GCA_035547415.1. Classification (GTDB taxonomy): domain Bacteria; phylum Acidobacteriota; class Terriglobia; order Bryobacterales; family Bryobacteraceae; genus BOG-234. Next base: position 995 of record DASZUZ010000407.1, read on the forward strand.
CGGAATGCGCGCCGAAAAATTCGTCCGACCGAAGGTCAGCGCTCGTTTTCTCCTGTGTGAAATCTGTCCGCTCGGCCGAGAAAAAACAACCGCCGAGGGCGCCGATGCCTCGCACGCGTACCACACACGCCACAAGAGCACGCATGAGCGACTGCCGGTGATGCGGGGACGAAGAGAAATCGGAACATGGCGCTTCAGATCCTGAAATGCGCTTGCTGTTCAATCTTTCGGTTCGAAGAAATGCCCGATGTCCTGATAGCCGTTCATGGCGAGCCGGCAGGCGATTTTGTCGCCGGCCCAGCGCGCCAGGTGCCATCTCCCTCGCGGAACGTACACGATATCGCCTTCGTCCGCGATGAAATCCGGCAGCCCTTCGACCCGGTAGCTGATCTTGTTCAGCATGATGAGCCAGAACTCCGGGCATTCGCCATGGAAATGGCCTTTGTCGGCCGGCAGCATCGGCGGCAGGCTCTTCGGATCGCCGATGATGATGTTCGAGACCGCCCGGTCATCCGCGATGAACCGCCGCTGTTTTTCCGTCCCGGCTACGACGGCATCGAAATCGATCCACGGTTTGTTGCCCTGATCGTACTTGCCTCTGCCCGCGACGGTTGTTTTCACGAACGTATAGCCGTCCGCCGGTTCGGGCTTCGCGTCTCCCGGATACATCGTTCTCGCATTTGCGATATTGACTTCAAACCGCAGCGACGGCTTGTCGCCCACCGTCTCCATCGTGTAGAAGGTCCGATAGGGGACCTGCACCATATAACCCTTCGATGCGACGAAAGGGGCCTGCCCGTCGATGCTGAAGCGGATCTGGCCATCCTGAATTACCCACCATTCGCGCGTATCGGGGTGTGCCCGCTTCGGCGTCTTCATGCCGGGCGCCATCTGGATGTAGTCGGCGTGAAGAAACTCGTCGCTGACGATCGTCTGCTTCCAGTTCGCCTGGCCCTGGTGCATGGCAAGAACCTCCGCCAGTCTCCAGTGAGGCTTATTGGGAGCGGTCCATCCGGGCAGACTGACCGGCTTTGGCGACCACACGAGTTGGGAACCGTTTTGCGACCAGAGGAAACTCAGCGAAAGACAAGACAACGCGGCAAGCAGGACAATCTTCACGGACAGCCTCCGAGCAGCCAGCGAGCATATCACAAACTCCCGGCGTTCCGGGAAGCGCAGCTACGCCTGGATCTTCAGAAGCCGGTGACCGTTTTCCCACGTGATTTTGCGGAAGACATCCGGCGATGTGAGTTGTTTGAGCGCCGTGAGCGTTTCCCGCGCTACGCACTTCCCCCGGATCAGCGGCTCCCGGGACACCTGTCCGGCGCCGTGGCCGTCGCGGCAGGGGCAATCGCAGCCAAACATGAGCTTGTCCTGATGCCGCGCGAGGAATTTCGTGGCGAAATCCGGATCGCGCCCCAGAGCGTTGCGGCCGGAATTCGCGGAAAGATCCGCGTAGAGGTTCGGAAATTCCGAGAGCATCCGATCCGTCAGTCCGCCCGGTTTGACCTTGCCCGTGGGATAGGCAGTGTTCGGCGGCACATCGGCGCTGATGTTGGCCCAGAAAGCATTGGCGTGCCCGATGAATCTGGTCTTCGGGTATGCCCGGATCATATCCGGCAGCCGCCTGAACGGCGCGGCATATTCGCCGGAAACCGGGGCGTCTTCCTGAAAGTGGATCGTGACCGGCACATCTCGTTCCGCCGCCAGTTCGTAAACCCGGCGCATCTCGGGACTGTCCACGGCGAGGTGGAATTTGATTTCGCCCATGCCGAGAGCTCCGTCTTTGAGGCAGCGTCGCATCTGATCGATGCCGTCCGGCTGCGCGATGTTGGCGGTTGTGAAACGGACGAATCGGCCGGGATGCTTCGCCATGGCCGCTTTCGCCGGCCCGTCCGAAGCGGCGGGGGTGAGAAGGACGGCTTTCGTGACGCCGGAGCCTTCGATATGAACAAAATTCGATTCCGTGTCGGGCCGCAGGTGAAGATGGATATCGAGCACCGGGCTGCCCCACTCGTAAGCTGGTTGAGCCAGCATCGCGGAAGCGGCCGCGGCTCCAATAAACTCTCGCCGGTTGATCACGAGAGCAGTCTACTATCATTCTTGTCTTGGGAACAGATTCGCTGCGGGACCGTCTGGCTGCCGTAAACGAGAGAATCGCAAAAGCATGCGCGCGCGTGGGGCGCGACCCCTCGTCGGTGCGGCTGCTGGCCGTGACGAAGGTCTTTGGCTCGGAGGTCGTCCATGAAGGCTATGCGCTCGGGCTGCGGGAGTTCGGCGAAAATTACGTGCAGGAGATGGAACGCAAGGCGCCCGCAGTGGCTGGTCTGACGGACGCGCGGTTTCATCTCATCGGCCATCTTCAGTCCAATAAGGCGAAGAAGGCTGCGCAGCTTTTTTCCTCCATCGATACCGTGGATCAGCCGAAGCTCGCGGCCCGTCTCGATGCCGAAGGCAAGCCGCTCGACGTGATGATCGAGGTGAAGCTGTCCGCGGAGGAGTCGAAAAGCGGCGCGGCGGAAGCCGATCTGCCCGCTCTTGTGGAGGCGGTGCGCTCGCGTCCGAACCTGACCTTACGCGGGTTTATGACGGTACCGCCATGGTCGGAGAACGCCGAGGAGTCGCGTCCTTACTTTGCGAAACTCCGGGCGCTCGCCGAGCAGTTCGGCGCTTCAGAGCTTTCGATGGGCATGTCCAACGATCTGGAGGTCGCGATTGAAGAAGGCGCGACGTGGGTGCGGGTTGGAACAGCCCTGTTCGGCCGCAGGAAGCGGGTTTGACGCCGCGCTACCATGCGCCGCCGCCCGGGTCTCGCAGTGGAGTTTCCGATTACGCGGAGACGTTGCGGCGCGCGCTCGAACCCTTCGGGCAGCTTCCCTGCGACATTTATCACCTGGGAAATAACCGTCTGCACGAGGCGATTTACCGGCAGGCCCTTGAGACGCCCGGTGTCGTCGTTCTGCACGACGCCGTACTGCACCACTTCATGCTCGGAATGCTGGAGCGCGAAGAGTATATCGCCGAATTTGTCTATAACTACGGCGAATGGCGCCGGCCGCAGGCGGAGGAGCTTTGGGAAGAACGCGGGAGTTCCGGCGTGGATCCGCGCTACTTCCGGTTTCCGATGCTGCGGCGAGTCGTGGAGCGCTCCCGCGCCGTGGTCGTCCACAATCCGGGGGCGGCGGCCATCGCGCGTGCGCACGGCGCAATAGCCATTCACGTGATCCCGCACTTTTTCGAACTGACCCACGTGCCGGATGCGGCTGAAGCATTGCGTTTCCGCGAGCGGATCGGCGTGGAGCCGGGTGTCACGCTCTTCGGCGTGTTCGGTTATCTGCGCGAAACCAAGCGCGTGATTCCTTCTATAGACGCGTTTCGAAGGCTGCACGCCGTAAGACCCCGGACC
>DASZUZ010000408.1:0-1941 GCA_035547415.1 Bryobacteraceae bacterium
AATCAAAGCTCATTACGAGTTTGGCGCTTCAGAAAAACAGCCGTAATCAGGCTGTCAGCGCCGGCAAGTTCTGGGTGACCTTAGCGAGAGGGTCCCACCCGTTCCCATCCCGAACACGGAAGTTAAGCCTCTCAGCCCCGAGTGTACTGCACGCGCGAGTGTGTGGGAGACCAGGAAGTCGCCCGGTTTAATTCAAAAGCCCGATCCCCTCAGGATCGGGCTTTTTTGTTTTTGCGGGACGCGCTGCGGCGGCCGCGGGCGTTCGGCGAAGCCAGTTTGCGGCCGGTGGCCCAGCCTGTTACTGACGGCATTTCCGATAGCGTATCGAGTCGCGCCGGTCTGTAGAAACCCTTGTGTTACTCTGACCGAGGTGGCTACCGATCTCATCGAGATTGATCCCCTCGAGCCTTCCCCCAATGCCCTGGATCGCGCCGCGGATGAGATTCGCCGCGGGCGCGTTGTGGCCATCCCGACGGATGCTCTCTACACGCTGGTAGCGGATCCCTTCAGCGTTCCGGCCGTGCGGCAGGTTTATTACGCCAAGGGCAGGGAAATCCACCGTGCGCTTCCGATGCTGGTCCGGGACATCGTCACGGTGGAGGAACTGGCGCGGGATGTCTCGCCGCGCCTGCGGTTACTGGCGCGCAAATTCTGGCCCGGGCTTCTCACGATCATCATGCCGGCTTCGCCCCGCGTCCCGCTGCGAGCGACCGGCAACACGGGCCGTCTTGCGGTTCGTCAGGCGAGTTGCCGGATCGCGGACGAGCTGATCGCCCGGCTGAATCAGCCCGTGATTGCGACCAGCGCCAATATGTCCGGCCGGCCCACCTGCCGCAGCGGTATCGAAGTCTTCGGTGTCATGGATGGCCGGGTGAATCTCGTGCTGGATGGCGGTCCCTGCGAAGGTCTGGGCGCAAGTACGGTCGATATTACGGATCCGGAGTGGCGCATGATCAAGGAAGGCGCCATTACCGAAAAGGAAGTCGCGGATTGTCTCGCGGCGGCCGGGTGAAGACGCAAAACTGACTACGCAGGCAGCTCGTCCGCGGACGGAAAGTCGTGCATTTTCCGTCCTTCGTCGCCGTCGTATTTTTTCGTTGTTTTGAACAGTTCGTACCTGCCGTCCGCCGCATCGTCGCGGCATCGCCCACGGAGTGCGGTCATCTCCGCCGCAGTAAAGGATTTGAATCCGCGCGCGATCGCGAGATTCTGCTCCAGAACTTCGGGCGTCTCCATTCCGCTTATGGTCACGGCCACCGGCAGACTCATCGCATAGCGCAAACCCTCGTCGACCCGGATCCCACCGTTCTTCACCATCTCGCCGCTTCCCCCGAGACTCTTCATGCCCAGCGCCGCCATTCCCCGTCGGTTCACCTCGGGCAGAACGTGTTGCTCGAAGCTCCGGAAACTCGCATCGAAAGAATTGAGTGGCATCTGCACGGTATCGAAGGGAAACCCATGGGACAGCATCTTCAAATGTATGGCCGGGTCTTTGTGACCCGTGAATCCCACAAAACGGACCTTCCCCTGTTTCTTCGCCTCCTCGAGCGCTTCAATGACGCCGCCCGGAGCGAAGATCAGGTCGGGATCGTTGTCATAGATCACCTCGTGAATCTGCCAGACGTCCAGATGATCCGTGCGCAGGCGGCGCAGCGATTCTTCCAGCATTTGCATTCCGACCTTCTTATCGCGCCCGTGCGTGCAGACCTTGGTCATGAGAATAACCTTGTCGCGCTTGCCTTCGAGCGCCGCGCCCAGCCACTCTTCGCTGCGCCCCTGATGATAATCCCAGGCATTGTCGAAGAAGTTGATACCGGCGTCGGCGGCGCGGTCGACGATCCGTTTTGCGGTCTGCTCGTCGGTCGCGGAACCGAGGTGGTAACCGCCGAGCCCGAGAATCGAAGTCTGAAGGCCCGTCTTCCCCAGCGGACGCTTCGGGAT
>DASZUZ010000409.1:0-2792 GCA_035547415.1 Bryobacteraceae bacterium
CCACGGCGCCGACGACCTCGTGAGCGCCCTCGAACAGCGGTTCGCCAAAATGGGCAAGCGCGCCGTTGAGATTCACAAACGGTCCTGCCTCGGACAGTGCGATTTCGCACCAGCTCTGACGCTGAACGAGGTCCTGCACCGGCAGATTACGTTCGAGCACGCGGAAAATCACATCCAGGCGAAACTCGCAGGGATTGAACTGCCCGTCCCCGTGTTTGAACACCAGCCGGTCGAACTGCTGGCAGACCCCTACCGGGGAAAACAGCGTTATGGCGCCTTGCGGCAGATCATCGAATCCCGCGATTGGGATGGCGTGATCGCCTCGCTGAAGAATGCCGGGCTTGGCGGCATGGGCGGAGCCGGTTTCCCCACCAGTATCAAGTGGGATGTTGTCCGGAAGGCTCGCGGCGACGAGAAGTACGTCGTCTGTAACGCCGATGAAAGCGAACCGGGCACAATCAAGGACCGCTTCATCATGACCCATCTGCCGCACCTGGTGATCGAGGGAATCATCATCGGCGCGCTTGTGGTCGGCGCACGGAAGGGTTATCTTTACATACGCCACGAATACAAGGAACAGGAAGCGATTCTCGAGGCGGAGATCGAACAGTGCCGGCGGGAAGGACTCCTCGGCGACGACATTCTCGGCAGCGGACTCTCGTTCCAACTGGAAATCTTCGTGAGCCCCGGCGGTTACATCTGCGGCGAGGGCAGCGCTCAACTCGAAGCGATCGAAGGAAAACGCGCGGAACCCCGTAACAAGCCGCCAAACTCAGCCACCCAGGGGCTCTGGCAGAAACCGACCGCGCTGAACAACGTGGAGACCTTCGCAAACGTCCCGCAGATCCTCGCCAACGGAGTCGACTGGTTCAAGTCGCAGGGACGGGATGGTGCATCGGGTTTGAAGTTCATCGGCGTCTCCGGCGACGTCCGGAAACCCGGGATTTTCGAAATCCCCATGGGTATCCCGGTTTCGGAAGCAATTCTCGGCCTTGCCGGCGGACCGCTGAACGGAAAAGCGGTGAAGGCGTTTTCGCCTTCCGGCGCGGCTTCCGGGTTTATTCCATTCGAGAAGTTCAAGGACACACATCTCGATTTCAAGTCCATGCGGGCGGCTGGAACCATGCTGGGCTCTGGCGCCATCGTGGTGCTCGACGAGACGCGCTGCATTCTCGACATGACGCTCAACGCGATCGTCTTCTTCCGCAACGAATCCTGCGGAAAATGCGTGCCCTGCCGCATGGGTTCGCAAAAGCTCGTCGACATCCTGACCGGCTGGACGCGCGGACGGGGAACGCAGGCCGATCTGCAACTGGTCGCCGACCTCGCCGAAACCATGGAGCAGACGTCGATCTGCGGGCTGGGGCAGTTCGTCCCCTACCCCATCACCACCGCCCTCAAGCACTTCCGAGAGGAAATCGAAGCGCACATTCTGCACCGCCGCTGTCCGGCGGGCGTCTGCGCCATGAAAGCCTAGGACCCCATGAAGACGATTGAACTGACGATCGACGACAAGCCAGTCGTAGTCGATGAAGGGACTTCGGTCTTTGACGCCGCGCGCATTGCGGGCATCCCGATTCCGGTCCTCTGTCATGCGCAGAACGAACGCCCCGTCGGCGTGTGCCGCGTCTGCACGGTGGACTGCGGCGACAAGGTTCTGCAGGCGTCCTGTGTCCGTCCCGCCGAGAACGGGATGAAGGTCTACACGGCTTCGGATAAAGTCCGGAAGCACCGCCGGATGATCCTCGAATTGCTGATGTCGGACCATCCGAGCCCTTGCGCCCGGCAGCGGGCGAGTGGCGATTGCGAACTGGAGACGCAGGCGGCGGCCGAAGGGATCACCACGCCCCGGTTCAACAAACGGGTCTCGCCGCGGGGTCAGGACGATTCTTCGCTGGTTATTTCAGTCGACCACGAGGCCTGCATTCTGTGCGACCGCTGCATCCGCGGCTGCGATGAAATCCGGCAGAACCATGTCCTTGGCCGTCGAGGCAAGGGCTACAACGCCGGGATCGCGTTCGATCTGAACCGCCCGATGGGCAATTCGTCCTGCGTATCCTGCGGCGAATGCATGGTTTCGTGTCCTACGGGCGCCCTCACGAACAAAAGCGTGGTGCGCACGGTACTCCCGGGCGGCGCTCCGGTCGGCGTGGAGGAACTGAAGCAGCTTCCGTTCTTCCAGAAGGTATCCGGCACCTTCCTCGAACTCAACAAGAACGCCGTCATCAAGAGGAACTTCAAGGCCGGAGACATCATCTGCCGCGAAGGCGATTACGGATCGACAGCGTTCTACATTCTCGAAGGCAAGGTTGAAGTCTTCCTGAATTCCATGCTGTCGAAAAAGCCTGAAGCCACCAGCGGCGCGGGCCTGCTCGAGCGATTCACGGGAGTCTTCGCGCCGAAGAAAAAAGCCGCAACGAGCGGTCCCGGCGGCGCGATTCCGATTGACGCCATTGTCGATCTCTCGCGCGAGAAGCCGGTGGCCGAACTGGGCGAAGGCGATATTTTCGGCGAGATGACGTGCATGAGTCTGTACCCGCGCTCGGCGACCGTGCGCGCGAAGACGGACTGCGTCATGCTCGAAATGCTGCGGAACGTGCTCGACGTCATCCAGCGCAACAAGACGCTGCGCGCGGAAATCGAGAAGAACTACCGCAAGCGGGCTCTGGAAGACCACCTGCGCACCGTGCCGCTCTTTGCGACGCTGAGCCCCGATTTCATCGAAGCTCTCGCGGGCAAAGTGGAACTCATCCGGTATTCGAAGGGAGAAGTTCTCTGCCGCCAGAATGACG
>DASZUZ010000410.1:0-9995 GCA_035547415.1 Bryobacteraceae bacterium
GGCCATCCTGAGTCTGGAACGGCTCGCGGCGGGTGGAAAGCGCCGCGGAAGACCACCGGCATGGATTGTGGCCGCGCAACAGCAGCAGCAGCGAGGACCGGGGCGGCCGCCCGGCAGCAAGAACAAGAAGACGGGCCGCAAGAAAGCCGGACCCGGCGAAGCCGGCGAAGAGAGTTAGCGGATTCCCGCCGTGCGGGATGAGCACTCACCCGCGGAAGAAGCTGAGCGCGTTGTCGCCCTGCTTCACGATCCGGGTCCGGCGCAACGGGCCGTATTCGTCCGCGAGAGTGAATCGCACGGAGTGCTGCACGACTGTCAGTTCAGGCGGCTTCAGCTCCAGCGTGTCCAGGCACGCAGCGTACTCGCGTTCTTTGGTATAAGGCGGATCGAGAAAGACGATATTCGCATCGAGATCGCGAAGATGCAGATGCGCGGACCCCTGGATGATGCGTGCGCGGGACTCGGCCCCAAGCGCCTGCAGGTTTTTCCGGATGACCTCCGCGGCGCCCCGATCTTTTTCGATGAAGACGACGTGCCGGGCGCCCCGGCTCAACGCTTCGATTCCGACGGCGCCCGTTCCGGCATACGCGTCCACGAAAACCGATCCCTCGATTCTGTCTCCCAGTATGTTGAAGAGCGTTTCCCGCAGCCGGTCTGGCGTGGGCCGCGTTTCGAGACCCGGAACGGAAAGCAGCTTTCTCGAGCGGAATTCTCCGGCGATGACTCTCATGGCCGGGCTGTCAGGAGCCTGAACCCCAAAGGTTCGATGTCAGTGCGGTCTTCAAACATCTTCTGAAGCCATTGTAGTCATCCGAAGGGCGCAGACCGGTCTGGCCCTCCGGGTTCGCGCATGTAAGCCGTGCGGGCTGGCTACGGATGCGGAGGACCGCCGAAGCCGCGGCCCGGACCGCCGCCGCTACCCAGCAAACCAACCCCACCCAGCGTGCTCAGCTTTGTCTGCTGCGTGGATGTCAGCAGCGCGTAGACCGCTGCTTCGGCCTTACTGTGAACGCCGAGAAGCTGGCCCTGCAGCATCCCGATCGCGGCAGTGACCTGATCAATGGTCGCCGTATTGTTGCTCGTGACGGCTGTTTCAAGCGACGTATGGTTTGTATCGAGGCTGGCGCGGATGGAAGAACTCGCGGCTTGCGCGTTGGTCAGAATGGTCGTGATCTGCGAAGCCTGCGCGCTGGTCAGATCGAGCAGGGTCGTCAGCCGCTCGACCTTGTGAGCGATCATCGTCGCGGGATCCGGCGGCGTTCCCCCGGATCCTCTCGGGCGAAGCGGGCCCTGGGCGAATGTCAGCCCGGCGAAGATCGCGGCGAGGGCGGTTGTCCTGATAAATGCTTTCATAGAAATGTGTCTCCAGTTCCTGGTGGGAACACCTGCTATGACGCCCTGTTCCGGAGATTCGTTCTGCGCCGGGACGGTGACTTAACGTTCTTGAAACAAGGTTTGCGTACGGTTAACGCCGCCGTGCTGCGCGGCTTTACGACGTGAACCGATAGCCCTTCCCGCGGATCGTCTGGATATGTCTGGGCGCCTGCGGGTTGTCTTCGAGCTTCTGACGCAGCCATGCCACGTGCGTGTCGATAGTCCGCGAGGACGTGTCGCTGGCATATTCCCACACTTTTCGCATGATCTCTTCGCGCGGGACAACGCGCTCGCGATTGTCGATGAGATAGCGCAGTAACTGCAGTTCCTTACTCGCGAGAGCGATGGGCTGTCCGTTCTTCCGAACCTCGGCTCGTCTGAAGTCGATTTCGATCCGGGCAAACTCGAAGGTTTCAACGGGAATGCGATTTTCTTTCCGCACTCTTCGCAACAATGCCTCGAGCCGCGCCAGCAGTTCGGCGGGATCGAATGGTTTGGTGAGATAGTCATCGGCGCCGAGTTTCAGCCCGACTACGCGATCCACCACCTGACCTCTGGCCGTCAACATCAGGACCGGCGTATCCATACCTTGCTGGCGCAGTTCGCGGCACACGTCGAAGCCGCTTTTGCGCGGCAGCATGATGTCCAGAACAATGGCATCGAAGGACCGCTCGGACGCAGTATCGAGTCCCGCCTGGCCGTCCCTCGCCGACTCCACTTCATAACCTTCACCGGTGAGCAGATCGGATATGGTGAGGACGAGCCCGGGCTCGTCTTCAACCAGCAGAATGCGTAAACTCATTTTCCACCTCCCGCGGAGTGGCGGGAATGCGCACGGTGAACTCGGTCCCGATTCCGGGCGTACTCTTTACCTGCACCGAGCCGCCATGCGCCTCGACGATTGCTTTCACCAGATTCAGTCCCAGGCCCGTGCCATGCGCCTGATCCCGTACGGCGCTCCTGCCGCGAAAGAAAGGATCAAAGATGCGTTTCTGCTCTTCAGCCGGGATACCGGGGCCGCGGTCAACGACGCGGATCTCCGCCTCCGGCCCACTGGCGCCCGCGAACTTTCCGGCATACACGCCAATCCAGTTATTTTCCTTTGCGCCGTATTTCAGGGCGTTGTCCAGAAGGTTCCTCAGGGCGTGGCGGAGCGCCGTCGCATCCGCGAGGATAACGGGAATATCGGCTCCCATGGACTCTTCCACAATGACGTTGCGGTCCTCCGTCGCGTTGCGGAACGAGGCCAGTTCCTCCCCGATGAGGGTCGCAACGCGAACGGGCACACGCTCGCGAATGGCATGCCCGGCCTTCGCGCTGGAGAAGAGCAGCACCTGTTCGACAAGCGCTTCCAGTTTCCCGCTTTCGCTTTCGATTAACTGGCCGTAGCGTTCCACCTGATCGGGACGGGCGCGAAATTTCGGGTTCCGCAGGTTCCAGGCAGCAGTCCGGATGACCGTCAGCGGCGTGCGCAGTTCATGCGAAACGCCGGCAACGAAGTTCATCTGGAGTTCGGCGAGTCGCTGGGCCTCACGGGAGAACCGGACCAGCATGGCGGCCGTGCCGAGAATCAGCAGCAGGACCGCGCCCGATACGGCGAGATTCCGGCGCTGCGTTCGAGTGACGAGCGCTTCGAGCGATCCCATCTTGTGACGCGCCAGAACCCGCCAGCGCCCCGGACCTCCGTTGGGCGGCGGCGGACCGCCGGGCCCGCGATCGAACCCTCGCCCTTCGCGCGGTCCTCCTTCGCGGAAACCGAATCCTCGCCCTCGGGGAATACCTCCGACCGGGCGTACGTCGAGCAGGGGGGCGGACGCATCGGCGTTTGTCCGGGCCGGACCAGTGCCATCGACAACCGACGGAGGCATGGAAGCCGTGACGACCTGGATATCGTAATCCGTCATGCCGGAGTCACCGAAATATCGCCGCAGGATCTCCGGAAGCAACGTGCGCTTCACGAAGTCGGTGTCGACTTGCGCGATGAGCCATTCCTGCCGGTCCGGCGAGAACTGCGGCACTTCAAGGACTGCTTCGTCCGCCAACGGCGCAGGCCGCCCGCCGCCGCGATCGAAGGGCCGTTCCAGACGGTCGCGGAGCGCGATCCAGTCCGACGGCCACTCGGCGGGAGCGAATCGACCATTCTGCTTGTCGAGACTCAGGAACCGGATTTCTTCGCCTTCCCGAAAGGCAAGCCCGGCTCGCCGGATCAGTTGAAACGAGCGATTTCGGGACGAGGGGAGCGCGTGCAGCGCAGTGGCGATCTCGTCGTTGAACGCGCGACTGAAGGCCATCAGCCGCGCCTGCAGATCTTCCCTCAGACGGGTCCGTTCGGCAATCGCTATCTCACCGATCCAGCGATACTGGAGCACGGCAAGAGTGGCGCAGAGCAACCCGAGAAGGCCGATCGAGAGCCAGGAAATCCACGCGCGCTGCGAGGCACGGAACACGCTCGCTTCAGCTTAATCCCCAGGCCGGTGTTAAGAACGTCAAGACAGTTTCAGCGCGCCTGCGCACGCCCGAAGGGGCCGCTCGCGAAGTGCTGATAGATGTCAACGTCTTCCGCGCTGCCGATGGCCAGCGGGCAGCGCTGGTGAATCCTTGTTGCCTGCAGATCGAGGATCCGGTCCGTTCCGGTCGAAGCCCTGCCCCCGGCCCGTTCGACCACGTAGGCCAGCGGCGCGCACTCATATAGAAGCCGCAGCTTTCCTTCCGGATGAGCGGGGTCCGGCGGATAGAAATAGATGCCGCCTTCGATCAGGCTGCGGTGCAGGTCCGCCACCAGCGCTCCGGTGTAGCGAAGAGAATAGGGCCGGTGCGTGGCCTTATCGACCGCGGTTACCCACTGGAGGTAATTGCGGATGCCGACATCCCATTCGTGAGAATAGCCGAGGTTGGCGCTGTAGTAATGGCCGCGCGGCGGACACTGGATGTTTTCGTGCGAGAGCAGGAATTCGCCCAGTTCGCGGTCGAGCGTGAACCCGTGAACGCCATGTGCCGTCGCAAAGACCAGCAGTGTGCTGGTGCTGTACATGATGTAACCGGCGAGCAGTTGTTCCGAACCGCGGCGCAGCGCATTCTCCTGCAGCGACGCGCCCGGAATACGCGGCCAGACGCCGAAGATCGTGCCGAGAGAACCGTTGATATCCGTGTTGGACGAACCGTCCACCGGATCGCAGCACATGATGAACTGGCCGTTTTCTCCGCCGGCGAGCGGGGTCAGTTCCTCGATCTCTTCGGAAACCATGGCGTGCACGAGCCCCGTATCGGAAAACGCGTCGAGCACGGTCTCACTGCCGAAGACGTCGAGTTTCTTCTGTGAATCGCCGGTTGCATTCCGCTCCCCGACGAGGCCCAGCTTGCCGACCAGAGCGGCGCGGCCGACTTCGCGCGCGATGATACGCGAAGCGTACGCCATCTGCGTAAGCAGTGGGCTGATTCCCGGATCGAGGTCCGGGTGCTTTGTCTGTTCTTCGAGCAGAAAGCGCCCGAGCGTCGTTCCGAATCGGCTCATTCCAGTCTCCAGAGGCGTCCATCGCGCTTCATCAGGTCGTCGGCTTCCTTCGGTCCCCAGGTTCCCGCCGGATAGTTCGGGAAAGAGCGGGCCGGCAGCGCCTTCCAGACATCCAGCACCGGCTCGACGACCGCCCAGCCGGCTTCCACCATATCGGCGCGCTGGAACAGCGTCGCGTCGCCGATCATGCAATCGTACAGCAGCCGCTCATATCCCGTGCTGGGTTCCGTGCCGAAATAATCGGCATAATGGAAGTCCATGGTGACGCCGCCCACCTTGACGTGCGGGCCGGGAATCTTCGCGCCGAATTTGAGGGAGATGCCTTCATCCGGCTGGATGTGCATCACCAGAAGATTGGGCGTGAGCTTCTCGACGGGCGTATCGCGGAAGAGGACGAACGGCGCCCGCCGGAACTGGATGGCAATTTCGGTCACGCGCTTCGGCAGACGTTTGCCTGTCCGTACGTAGAACGGCACATCGGCCCATCGCCAATTGTCGACGCTGAGCTTCAGGGCAACGAACGTCTCGGTGTTCGAATGCGGGTCGACGAACGGTTCGTTGCGATACCCCGTCACGTGCTCCGAACCGACGACGCCTTCGCCATACTGGCCGCGCACCGCGCGCGTCAGTACGTCTTCGGGCGAAATCGGCGTGATGGCGTGCAGCACCTTCGACTGCTCATCGCGCACGGCGTCCGCCTGGAACGAGATCGGCGGTTCCATCGCGGTAAGAGAAACGAGTTGCAGGATGTGATTCGGAACCATGTCCCGCAGACAGCCGGCTTTGTCGTAGTATCCGCCGCGCCGTTCGACCCCCAATGTCTCGGACACCGTAATCTGGACGTGATCGATATACCGCCGATTCCAGACCGGCTCGAAGATGCCGTTCGAGAACCGGAAAACCAATATGTTCTGAACGGTCTCCTTACCGAGATAGTGATCGATGCGATAGATCTGGCGCTCTTTGAGGACCTGACCGATGTCATGGTTCAACGCTTTGGCCGATTCGAGGTCCGATCCGAAGGGCTTCTCAATGATGACCCGGCGCCAGTGGCCGTTGTCTTCAGCGGCGAGTCCCTGTTCGCCAAGCTGGCGAATGATTTCGGCGAAGAACTGCGGCCCCGTGGCGAGATAGTAGAAGACATTCCCGCCCGTGTGATGCCGCTGATCGATCTGTGCGATCTGGTCTTTCAGTTTCGCGTAGTCGGCAGGGGTTTTGAAGTCGCCGGAGAGGTAATAGGAATGGTCCGCGAGCCAGTCGCAAAGCGAACAGTCGATGGGCGCGCCGGCGTACTCGTGGATGTTGTCGCGGACCTTTTTGCGGAAATCTTCTTCGGAAATCTCGTCTTTGGCGAAACCGAGAATCGCGAACTCGCGCGGCAACAGGTCGTTCCGGCCCAGATTGTACAGGGCCGGCAGCAGCTTGCGCGTAGTCAGGTCTCCGGACGCGCCGAAGATGACCATAATGCAGCGGTCCGCCATGCGAGCCCCGTCCTGCGGAACGCCGGACGTGCTCGCGCTGGCCTTTTCGCTGGTCACCATGTCTAACCTCCCGCGGGCCGTTCGGTATGTCCGCCGAACTGTTTGCGCATTGCCGACAGGATTTTTTCAGTGAACGTATGCTGCTGGCGGGAGCGGAAGCGCACGTAGAGGGAGAGCGCCAGAACTTCCGCGGGAACGGCCTCTTCGAGCGCGGCCATAATGGTCCAGCGGCCTTCGCCGGAATCCTGCACGAAACCTGTATAAGCCTCGAGATCCGGGTCCTGCGCGAGAGCGATCGCGGTCAGGTCGAGAAGCCAGGAGCTGACGACGCTGCCGCGGCGCCAGAGTTCCGCGATCTCACCGAGATTCAGGTTGTACTGGATGTTCGCGGGCAGGTCCTTCGAATTGGCATTGCGCATGATGTCGAAACCTTCGCCATACGCCTGCATTAGCCCGTATTCGATGCCGTTGTGGACCATTTTGACGAAATGCCCCGATCCCACGGGACCGCAGTGCAGGTAACCGAGGTGAGCGGTTTTGCCTTCGAGCGGACGGCCGGCGGTCGGTTCGACTTTGCCCACGCCGGGCGCGAGCGTTTTGAAAATCGGTTCGAGATGGGAGAATACGTCGGGATCGGCCCCGACCATGAGACAGTAGCCGCGTTCGAGGCCCCAGACGCCGCCGCTGGTGCCGGCGTCGGCGTAATGAATGCCCTTTTCTTTGAGGGCTTCGGAGCGACGGACGTCGTCTTTGAAGTAAGAATTACCACCGTCGATCAGAATGTCGCCGGGCTCGAAGATGGATGCCAGTTTGTCTACCATCGATTGCGTCGGTTCCCCCGCGGGAACCATCAGCCAGGCGACGCGTGGCTTTTGCAGTAAACTCGCGAACGCCTCGATACTCGTGGCGCCCTTCATGCCTTCTTTTTCCATTTCCGCGACCTTATTGGGGTCGAGGTCAAGAGTAACCACCTGGTGCCCGCCGCGCTGGAGCCGTCGCGCCATATTGGCGCCCATCCGGCCCAGTCCCACCATTCCGAGCTGCATCTACGTTGTTTTCTCCTTCTCGCAGAATCGTTCTTCGAGCAAATGGACCTTGTGGAGACGGCGGGCATGCCGTTCTTCGCCCGTATATGCCGCGGCCACAAACGCTTTCACCAGTTCGATTGCAGTTTGGGGACCGATAACGCGGCCTCCGAGCACAAGGACATTCATGTCATCGTGCTCCACTCCCTGGTGGGCGGAGTAATAGTCATGACAGAGCCCGGCGCGAATGCCGGGGAGCTTATTGGCCGCGACGGAGGCTCCGACGCCCGAGCCGCAGATAAGAACGCCGCGTTCCGCCTTGCCGTCGAGCACGGCCCGGCCGACCTTTTCGGCGTAATCGGGATAATCGACCGAGTCAGTGGTCCATGTACCCACGTCCAGCAACTCGTAACCGTTCTGCTTCAGATAGTCAGCGACCACCTGTTTGAGTTCAAGACCTGCGTGATCGGAACCAATAACCAGCTTCATGTTGTCCGATTGTACTGTGTAAAGCCGGGCTCGCGGTAGATGTAATCGCGTTCACCGTCGCGAGTGTTCCGATTTGTTGCAACTAATTCAACGGGCGGGCATCACCCAAAGCGGAATGCAAGTGGTCACTTTCATGCGAGAAGACCGCCGGGGAAAATGGTAGCCAGCAGGGAAATGAAATTATTGAGAACATCGATCAAAACGCCATTGGCTCTGATGTTGGGCGCTTGCGCAGCGTGGGGACAGATCCCGCCTCCGCCACAGCCCGTACCGAACGGGCCGGCTCCGGTGCTGTCGCAGGGGTTGCAGGTCAATTACAGCGGCAGCGTCGCCGCGGGTCAGGCGTCAGCGACGCCGCTTGCTCTTTCGTTGCGCGATGCGATCCAGCGCGGATTGAAATATAACCTCGGCATCCTGACCAATCAGGACGTCGTTGACGTGAGCGCGGCGGAGAGGCGGCGGGCGCTGAGCACTTTGCTGCCCGAGGTGTCGGCGGGCGTTACGCAGAATTCCGCGCAGAACAGTCTGGTCGCCTTCGGACTGAATGTTCCTGGATTCCCGACAGTTGTCGGCCCCTTCAGTTATCAGAACGCGCGGGTCTACGCGCAGCAGACGATTTATGACCGGACCTCGCTGCGGAATCTGAAGTCGGCGACGGAGAGCGTGAAGGCGGCGAAGCTGAGCGCCGAAGACGCGCGCAATCTCGTGGTACAGGCCGTGAGTAACGCGTATCTGGCCGTTATTTCGAACGCCGCCCGGGTGGACGCGATCCAGGCGGAAGTCACTACGGCGCAGGCTTTGTTCGATCGCGCTTCCGATCAGAAGCGGGCCGGTACCGTGCCCGCGATCGACGTGCTCCGCGCCGAGGTGCAACTCCGGAGCGAGGAGCAGCGGCTGGTCGCGCAGAAAAATCAGGTCGAAAAAGACAAGCTCACGCTGGCGCGCGCCATCGGACTGCCGAATGGCCAGCAGTTCACCGTCAGCGACATGCTCCCGTTTTCGGCTTTGCCAACCTCGCTGGATCAGTTGCTGAAAGACGCTTACGATCACCGGCCGGATTACCAGGCGGCGCAAGCCAACGTACGCGCCGCGGAGTTTGCGGTTCAGGCGGCCGAGGCGGAACATTACTGGCCGCAGGTAGTGGTGGATGCGGATTACGGCGATATCGGCCGGACTTTCGCGAATTCCCACGGTACGTATAGCGTGGTGGCCGGGGTTCGAATCCCGATTTATGCCGGACGGCGCGCGGAAACGGATAAGGCACAGGCCGAGGCCGTTCTTCGTAACCGGAAGAACGCGGTGGAGGACCTTCGCGGGCGGATCGATTACGAGATCAGGAACGCGGTGCTCGATCTGCAGTCCGCCGCGCAGGAAGTCGCGGTCGCCCAGCGGGACGTGGATCTGGCGAACCAGACGCTGGTCCAGGCGCGGGACCGGTTTTCGGCAGGCGTGACGGACAATATTGAAGTCATCCAGGCCCAGCAGTTACTTGCGTCCGCGAACGAATCGTATATCGCGAGTCTCGCGGGACACAACGCCGCGAAGATTGCTCTGGCGACCGCTCTTGGCATCGCGGAGCAGGGGGTTCCTCAATATCTGAATCTGAAGCCCTGAGCTGACGAACACCGTTACCAAAAAGAATCAGGGGGAGGCGCTCGATACGCCTCCCCCTGAAAATTCGGAATGAACGGGGTGTCAGCCGGCCTTTTCGAGCAGCGTCAGGCTGATCTTCTGGCTCAGCACCATCTCGCGTGAAACCTGGAATTCCTTGACCTTTTTGTACGAGGGCAGGAAATACATCAGGTCGAGCATCAGGTCTTCGATGATCATCCGCAATCCGCGCGCGCCCACTTTGCGTTCGAGCGCCAGCGCCGCTATCGCATCGAGCGCGTCATCACTGAAGCGCAGCCGGACGTTCTCATATTCGAACAGCCGCTGGTACTGCTTGATGATCGCGTTCTTCGGTTTGGTCAGAATCTGAACCAGCGCGGCCTTATCGAGATCTTCCAGCGTCGCCACAACCGGGAGCCGGCCGATGAATTCGGGGATGAAGCCGTATTTGATCAGGTCGTGCGGCTGGAGGTGCCGCAGAAGGTCGATGTCCCGGCGATCGCT
>DASZUZ010000411.1:0-7634 GCA_035547415.1 Bryobacteraceae bacterium
GACCTTCTTCCCGTCCTGATCGTCCGTTCGCCCCATCTGCTCGAAGTTGATATCCGCAACCGTGCTCTTCAAAGGCACAAGAGGATGCCGCGTGTAAAAGTACGCCCCCAGCAGCCCCTCCTCTTCCCCGAAGAAAGCCAGGAACAGAATGCTCCGTTTCGGCCGCGGATGTAATGTCGCCAGCGCGCTCGCCACCTCAATGACGGATGCCGTGCCGCTGCCGTTGTCGTGTGCGCCGTTATATACCTGGCCCGCCGACGTCCCGAGATGATCGTAGTGCGCCGAGACGATCACGTACTGATCGCTCAGCGCCCGGTCCGAGCCGCGTAACACTCCCGCGACGTTCTCGAGCAGCGCGGGCTTGCTCGCCGGAGCCGAAACATGAACACTGACGGTGATCGTGCGCTGCTCCGTGACCGCCGAGGCCGCGTCGCCATTAAAGATGCGGATCACCGGAGCATCGCCCGAATCCGCGTCGGCCAGATACGATTTCCCCTCCGAAGCGCCTCGCCGTCTGCCCACCAGCAGGATCAGGGCCGGATGCCGCGCCTGAAGCGCCTTCATGGAAGCCTCGCTCCCGTAGCGCCTCGACTCACCCGCGACGATCTTCCCTTCAATTCCCGCCGGCAGCCCGCCTGTCGACGGGAGGTCCACCACCCCGGCATCCTTCAGATCGATTGCCTTGAGGGCGCGAACCCGCACATCCGACGAGGCAAGTTCCAGCTCCTGACCGCCCGCTTTGAGCGCAAGCCGGAAGTCGTCCATCTTCGGAGTCAGTTCCGCGAACTTCGCAACCTGAAAGTAACTGCCGTCTTTCGAAACGGGTTCCAGCCCGGCCCGCCGGAATTCGGAGGCGATAAACTCGGCCGCGACATTCAGTCCGCGCGACGGCGTCCCCCGCCCTTCCAGCGCATCCGAAGCCAGAAACGACAGATCGCCCCGCAGCGCGTCCGCCGAGATCCGGTCGATGGCCGCCTGCTCCGGCGCGGGCAGCGGCTCGAGCCGCGTCGCACCGAAAACACTGACCGACCCGAAGACAACAACGGCAAAAAACTTCGTCAAATCCTACCCTCCCAACAGGCCCTGCGCCGTCTCTTTCGCTTTCTCGTACAGGAATCCGATATCGCTGCCGCATCCGAGGAACCGCATCCCGCGCTCCTTCCAGAACTTCGCCAGCGATGGCGTCCTCGTCTGTGTGCCCGGCGCGATTCCCTTGCTCTCGCACGTATCCCGAATCGCCTCCATCGCCGCTACCATCGTCGGATGCTGAAAATCACCGGGAACGCCCATCGAGATCGAGAGATCCGCCGGCCCGATCATTACCGCATCGATCCCCGGTACCGACAGAAGTTCTTCTCGCGCTTCGACCGCCCGCTTGCTCTCGATCTGCAGGACTGTCAGAACATTTGCGTTCACATGCTCGATGATCTGATTGAAATTCAACGCCTCGTAATTCGTCTGCGAGGGCATCAAACCGTACCCGCGCACACCGACAGGCGGAAATTTCGTCCAGCTCAGCGCTGTTTCCAACAGCTTCGGATCCTCCATGCGCGGAAAGATAATGCCCTGCGCTCCGCAATCGAGGGCCCGCGCGACCAGTGAATACTGCAGATCGGCGACCCGCACCACGGGGCACAAGCCCGCTAAATCTGCGACGCGGCAAATGTCGTTTACGGTTTCAAGATCGAAGTTGCCGTGTTCGGTGTCAATGAACGCCCAGTGGAAACCGGCGGCTGCCAGCAGGCGGGGGATTTCGGCCGAACGAAGCTGACCGAAGTTCAGGCCCAGCCGGAGCTGACCGGCCTTCAGGGCATGCTTTACCTCGTTTGTGCGCATAAAGGTCAACAATATCAGGGACTGGACCGGTCAGTGTTTCCGGTGACTTATAGTAGCGATGTAACCCATGCGTCTTTCGTTCCTCGCACTCTGCGTCGCGTGTATTCCCGCGCTCGCGCAGGAAACTTTCCGGCCCCCTGCCGTCCCGCTCGTCGCGCACGACCCCTATCTGAGTGTCTGGTCCACGGCCGACCGCCTGACCGATGAGAATACGAAACACTGGACCGGCACGGAGCAGGCCCTTTGCTCCCTCGTCCGCATTGACGGGCACGTGTTCCGGATCATGGGACGCGATCCGCGTCCGCTTCCCGCTCTCGAGCAGAAGAGCGTTGAGGTCCTGCCGACCCGCACCATCTACACCTTCGACGGCGCTGGTGTTCGCGTCACTCTCACCTTCCTGACGCCCGCTCTTCCCAAAGACCTCGACGTGCTCTCGCGGCCGGTAACTTACATCGTCTGGAGCGCGCAATCGACCGACTCCAAACCGCACGACGTCGCCGCCTATCTCGACGCCTCCGCCACTCTCGCGGTGAACACGCCCGAACAGTCCGTCGATTGGTCCCGCTTCCACCTCCCCACCATGAACGCGGTGCGCGTCGGCTCGCAACGCCAGCCCGTGCTCGAAAAAGACGGCGATAATCTGCGCATCGACTGGGGCTATCTTTATCTCGCCGCGCCGGAAGCAGCCGAAAGCGCGGGAAGTCTCGCCCGCGCCCGCACCGCCTTTCAGTCCTCGGGAAAGATCTCAGAGACGGATGACACCGAGACGAACCGCCAGGCGAACGCGCGCGGCGGAGTCGGCCTCGCCATCGCCGTGCCCCTGGGCAACGTCGGCGCAACGCCCGTTTCGAAACACGTCCTGCTGGCATACGACGATCTCTGGTCGATGACGTTTCTCGATCGCCGCGTCCGCGCGTACTGGCGTCGCAATGGCGCGACAGCCGCGGACCTGCTGACCGCCGCCGAACACGATTACGAATCTCTCCGCGCGCGCTCCGAGCAGTTCGACCGCGAACTGATGGCAGACCTTCGCCGCGCAGGCGGCGAACACTTCGCCCGCATGTCCGCGCTCGCCTACCGGCAGTCCATCGCGGCCCATAAGCTCGCGGTGGATGCGAACGGCACGCTGCTTTTCTTTCCGAAGGAGAACTTCTCGAACGGCTGCATCGATACCGTGGACGTCTTCTATCCCAGCGCGCCGCTTTATCTGCTGCTGAATCCGAAACTTCTCGAAGGTTCTGTTGAACCGATCATGGAATACGCCTCCCTGCCCCGCTGGCGCTTCGATTTCGCGCCGCACGATCTCGGCCGCTATCCTCACGCGGACGGTCAGGTCTACGGAGGCGGTGAGAAAACCGAAGAAAATCAGATGCCGGTCGAGGAATCGAGCAACATGATCATCCTCGCCGCCGCCATCGCAAAAGCCGAGGGCCGAACAACCTTCGCGGAACGCTACTGGCCCGAGTTGACGAAATGGGCCACGTACCTCAAAGACAAAGGACTCGATCCGGAAAACCAGCTTTCAACGGACGATTTCGCCGGCCACCTGGCCCACAACGCGAACCTCTCGATCAAAGCCATCGTCGCGCTCGGCGCCTACGCGCAACTCGCGGAAGCCACCGGACACCGCGCCGAAGCCGCCACCTGGCGGACCACCGCGCAGGACTTCGCCCGCCGCTGGGCGAAGATGGCCGCGGACGGCGACCATTATGTCCTGGCCTTCGACAAGCCCGGCACCTGGAGCCAGAAATACAATCTCGTCTGGGATAAAGTCCTCGGCCTCGATCTGTTCCCCGCCGAGATCGCCCGCAAGGAAATCGCGTTTTACGAAAAACACCAGAATCAGTACGGACTCCCGCTCGACAATCGCTCCCAGTACACCAAGCTCGACTGGATCTACTGGACCGCGACGCTGGCGGATTCCCAACACGACTTCGACGCCCTGATCGATCCGACGTACAAATTCGCCAACGAGTCCCCCTCCCGCGTCCCGCTCACCGACTGGTACTGGACGCAGGACGCGAAACAGCGCGGCTTCCAGGCGCGATCCGTCGTGGGCGGATTATTCATGAAGATGCTGGCCGATCAGGCCGTCTGGAAGCGCTGGGCGTCTCAGTAAACCACCGGCTTACCGGCCAACCAGTTTCATCCCCGCCTCGGGGTAGCGATCGCCGGCGGCAGCGCCCGCCGGCATCGCGGCATCGATTCCCGCCAGATCTACGGCCGTCAGCCGGACATTCAGCGCTCCCAGATTCTCTTCGAGATAGCGGCGCCGCTTCGTTCCCGGAATCGGAATGATGTTGTCTCCCTGCGCGAGCACCCAGGCCAGGGCAAGCTGCGCCGGTGTGCAGCCTTTCTCCACCGCGATCTGCCGGACCTTCTCCACCAGATCGAGATTCTTCCGGAAATTCTCGCCCTGAAAGCGAGGACTCACCCGCCGGAAATCGTCCGGAGCGAGATC
Organism: Bryobacteraceae bacterium; assembly: GCA_035547415.1. Lineage (GTDB taxonomy): Bacteria > Acidobacteriota > Terriglobia > Bryobacterales > Bryobacteraceae > BOG-234. The sequence goes on from DASZUZ010000411.1 coordinate 4,298, forward strand.
GTCCAGACTTTGAACCTGACCCGTGAGAAAGCCGCGGCCGAGCGGGCTGTACGGAACGAACGTGATCCCCAGTTCGCGGCACAACGGAAGCAGTTCGTTTTCGGGCTCCCGCTCCCACAGCGAGTACTCCGTCTGTAACGCGGAAACGGGATGAACCTGATACGCCCGGCGAATCGTCTCCGGTCCCGCTTCCGACAATCCGATGTAACGCACCTTTCCTTCGCGAACCAGTTCCGCCATGGCGCCGACCGTCTCTTCGATCGGCACGGCCGGGTCCACGCGATGCTGATAATAGAGATCGATCCACTCGGTCTTCAATCGCCGCAGCGATGCGTCGCACGCGGATTTCACATACTCCGGTCTCCCGCTGATCGAGCGAGCCTTCGGATCCGCCGTGCGGACGATCCCGAACTTGGTCGCGAGGAACACCTCCGTCCGTCGGCCCGCAATGGCGCGCGCCACCAGATCCTCGTTCTTTCCGGAGCCATACATATCCGCCGTGTCGAGGAAATTGAGCCCCATCGCCAGCGCCAGATGAATGGTCGCGATCGATTCCGCCTCATCTCCTGGCCCATAAAACTCGGACATGCCCATGCATCCGAGCCCGATTTCCGAAACGAACACCCCGTCTTTTCCGATTTGCCGTGTCTGCACACGCGGATGATTCCCGAATCCCGCAGAAAGGTTCAACTTTCCCGCGCAGTGGCGCGTCACAATGAGAGATAGATTCCGACTGCGACGCATGCGATTTCTTCTGGTTCCCCTGCTTCTATTGCAGCCGTTATTTGCTGCTACTCCGTTAACGTGCCCGGCGGGAGCCCCGCTCGGCAGCTTTCAGGTGACGGTGACTCCTGGCTCCGGCGGAACGCCGCGGCCTCTCCAGACTGTCAACCAGCTTCTGCCCGGTTACAAGGTTTCCTGGTCCGCCGTCAAGATCAATTCGCCCGATCAGAAAAAGGCCCGCGTCTCCCTGGTGCTGGTCCCCTCCGACCATGGAAAAGTAGTCATACTCGACCCGAAGCCCGCGCTGGACGCGATCGAATGGCAGGTTCCCGTGCGCACCGAGATCGTCAGCGTGGTATTCGGACCCCAGGGGCTCGATAAAGGCAAGGTCAGCAAGCTGATCTCGAAAAACGACGAACTCATCGGGGAGCTTGCCGATTACGCGCAGAAAACGCAGCAGACGCAGTCGCTCATCGAAGCCATCGCGCAGGACCAGCAGTCCCTCAATACGGGACAAAACGTGAATGCGGCGGTAGTCAGCTTCGCCAATCAGTTTCCTTCGGCCTCGCGCCTCGACCGCACGCAGCCGGTCGACCAGCAATTGCTCACGCTGGTGCGCGGCGTTAATCCCGCGCTTTCCGCTTACGATCCACTCGCGACAAATCCTTCGCAGCGCGCCGCCCAGTCCGCCGGGCTTGCCGCGGCGGTAGCCGGCCTGTTCTTCGGAACGGACGTGGGACTCGCCGCGAGCGGCGGAGCGCTGCTGCTCAACATGCATAGCCTCTTCTTCCCTGGCACCGAATTTCGATCCGCCTTCGCCGAAGCCATCTCCTCGCACAAGAATCAGACCGCTCTGTGCGGCAACAAAACGCCCTCGGCATCGCGTACGCAACTGGCGTTTCTCTGGGCCACCCGTTTGCCCGATACAGGTCCGCCGGATGTCAGCCTCCCCCAGACCGAGCATCTGCCCATCGGCGCCAAAGCAACCTTTCCGATTGACGTCAAGGCGCGCGACTGGAGTCTCGCCACCCGCGTGCAGGACTGGAAGCTGGTCTCCGCCGCGGACAACAAAATATCCGTTCCCGCTCCCGCGAAACTCAACACGGAAACAAAGAAGATGGAACTCGACCTGAGTGACGCGAAGCTCAAGCCAGGCGTGTGGAAACTGGCCGGCGACTGGGACTGGACCCCGCTCACGGCAACCGGCGAAATTGACCTGCACGCATTCAGCACTTTCGACAAGGCCCGGCTCGCACCCACCTCGCAGGATCGACTCACGCAGTCTTCCGACAAAACCGTTGTGGATCTCGAAGGCAGCGATTTCGAATTCGTCGAGAAGCTGTCTTATAAAAGCGCCGATGACAAATTCGCCCAACCGTCGCCGCTGCCCTTCGCTCTTCCGAAAGGGCCGCGCAAAGGCCCGCAGACCACGCTGGAGACGCAGCTCGAACCGAAGTCTCTCGCCGCCGGCAAGTACCTTTTCCTGGTTGCGCAAAGCGATGGCGTAGTCCACGAGGCGCCTTTCAAAGTCCTGCCGGCGCCGCCGCAGATCGCGAACCTGCCGCTGCTGGTCAATACAGGCGCTGACGCCGTGCATGTCACTCTTCACGGCACGGGACTCGATCGCATCGAATCGCTCTCCGCCGATCAGGCGCAGATCGCTTTGGGCCCCGGCGATAAGGGCGACGAGCGCGACGCGACCGTAAAGCTCAGTCCCGACGTAAAGAGCGGCACTCACCTTACTCTGCGGATGAAGGTCAAAGACTTCGAACAACCGGTCGCCCTCACCGATGCGCTCGAGGTCGCAGGCCCGCGTCCAGCCATTACCGGCGTACGCACTTCGCTGCCCGCCGAACTCGACGTGGCGCTTCAGCCCGGCGAGATTCCGGCGAATTCATTCGTGAGCTTCGCGCTCGACGTCAGCCATGCGGACTCGGTCACCGGCATCGATCTCTCCTGCGGAGGGCAGAAGAACGTCTCCATCCGCACCGGCCAGTCGAGCGGCGCCGCGAGACTTCGCCAGGAGACACCAGCCTCGCTTTTCCTCTCGTTCGATCCGCAAAGCCTCGGCCAGCCCAACTGCGATGTCGTGGCGACGATCCACACCGCGGACAACGGAAGTTCCGCGCCGAAGAAACTCGGCCGAATCGTCCGGCTTCCCAAAATCGAGTCCTTCGAGTTGACCGACAGGAAGGTGGGCGACAACGCATTCATCGGCGTCCTCAAAGGGCAGGATCTCGACGCCATCGAAAAGACAGGCTGGGATGCCGGCGCCGGAACGCCCGTTCAGGGCATACCGGCCCCTGTAGCGGGTGGCGGAAGCGGGGAAACCCTGCAGGTTGTGGCTCCCTGGCCGGCGCCCGCCCCTCATTCGCCGCTCTACATCTGGCTGCGAGGCGAGCAGACCGGCCGGGCCACGACTGCAAAGTGGTAGGTGGAAGTTGTAAGGGGCGAGGGCTTTCGTCCTTCCGCCCGGCTTATGCCCGGCGTCGGTTCAGGAACCGGCCCTCACGGCATAATCGGCGAGAGATCCTTCACGATCCGCTGCTCGTCACGCGAGTACCGGTTGCGGAATTCTTTCGTCTTCATCTGCGCCCGGCGTTGGTCTTCCGGC
>DASZUZ010000412.1:0-6726 GCA_035547415.1 Bryobacteraceae bacterium
TCGCTGCGATCGCGATGCTGGCGGAAACGCCGATGCGCCGTTCCATCTCTTTGGCGAGCGACGCCGGAGGCCCGTACAGGGATTCGAGCCCGCGCACATCGAACACCACGGCATCCGGCGGATTTTCTTCGAGCAGGGGCGAGAACAGACGCGCGCATTCCACGAGCAAAGGCAGATTGCCGGGAGCGTGAATGCAGGCGTACATCAGCGCACCGCCGTGAATTCGGCCGTCCGCGATCGATAATGTTTGCGGCTTTCCGCCCGCGTCTCAACGCCGCGCAGCAACCGCCCGGACCACACCGGCCGTTTGCGATGCATTTCGATCTGCAGCGCGGAGCAGGAACGCGCGTTGATCTGCCGTTCGATGGCCACCAGCGCCGCGCCCGTTCGTTCCGCCGCATGACGGAGGCGGAACCAGGAAGCGAGGGAGATCCGGCGCGCTTCCTTCTCCGAGGCATCGGCGAGGTCAAGAACCACCAGTCCAAATCCGCCCGCCTGAATCAGCAGGTCCGCGGACTTGAGAGCGTGCTCCGCATTGCCGCCGCAATTCACCCACAGAACACGGGAGAGTTCCACGCCCATTTCGGCGGCGGATATGGGGTCGAACGCGCCGGAGGCGTCAATCCAGGCGCAGCATTCTCCGCGCCGCGTCGCTTCACCGGACAACGCGAACGTCAGGGCGGTACGGCCGCTCGATTCCGAGCCGCAGATTTCCGTCAGAGCGCCACGCGGAATGCCACCTGCCGTGAGCTCATCGATGGCCGGAATGCCGGTTGGAATCTGCTGTATTTCGGGGCGATTCCGGAGTTCCAGCGAAACATCGAAACGCGCCTGAAGTTCGCTCCGGAGTTGCAGAATCGCCTTGCCCATATTCGCCTTTTGTTCGCCAGAACTCTACTTTTGCAGATTTGCCGGGGGATGGCAAGGGCTCTCTCCTCCCGTTTTTTCTCCGTTGAGTAGCGCAAATACCAGCCGTATGCAATCTTCCGTACTTCCGTCCATTGATCCCCCTCCTCAACTCCAGTAGTTTTAGAGAACGCGGGGCCTCTCATCATGGAAAAAGGACCAACGGAGCTATCGCCAGAAGCCCTGAACGCGATTAAGGCGGAGGTTGTTCGCGGTTATAAATCCATTCCACGCCGGGGAGCGGAGGTGGGCGGTTTATTGCGTGGATCCGCATCTGGACAGATCCGGATTGCCGGCATTATTCCGGTTCCGATCGAATACCGGTTCGGGCCGACTTATCGCCTTTCCGACACCGACAAAGAAGCCTTCCGCAGCGCTTTGAAGAATTGCGCTCAGGGCGATGTTATCGGATGGTATCGCAGCAACATGCGGCCCGGCGGACTGACCGAAGACGACCGGTTGCTCAGCGCGGAGTTCTTCCATCAGGGGCCGGCTGCTTTTCTGCTTTGCCATACGAACGCGGAGTTTCACGTCAGCGCGAAGGTGCGCCTTATCCAGGCAGGCAAAATTCAGGAATCGGAAACGGTTCTCGACCTGGGCCGCTTTTCGCTTCTCGAACAGGCGCTGCAGGAACTCGACAACGAGTCAGCCGAACCTCCGCAGCCGGTCCAGCCGACTCCCCATCACGTGCCCCCTCCCATGGTGGCGCCGCCGGTCAGCGAAGCACCCGGATTCGCAACGGTCGCTTCTTCAGCGGCAACGCGGCGAGTTTCCGCGGCCGGGCGATTTGCGCTGATCGGCTCCGTCTCGATTGCAATGATTTTTGCGGCCGGTCTCTTTCTCCGGAATCAGGTGGCATCGAGCGGCGGTAATTCCGTGCAGGCGGAATCGCTGGGTCTGGGGATGAAAGTAGACCGCCAGGGAAACGCTCTGCTGGTGAGCTGGAACCGGCAGGCTCCCGAGATCGTTCAGGCCAGTGGCGCCACATTCCGGATTGTGGAAGGCGCACGTATCCGCCTGCTCCAACTGAGCAGCAGCGAACTGCACACCGGCGGAATCCTCTACACTCCGGGCGGGGAGGACGTGAATATGGAGCTGGAGATTCATGGCCCGGCCGGCAACTTCACGCAATCGATTCGCGTGATCGGCGATGTGGCGAGCACGCGCGATGCCGCCTCGCCCGTCACCCGTCTGAAGGCGGCGGAACACCGGGAACCGGAACTCGTGGGCCGGGACGCGATCGATGCGTCCGTCATTCGCGATATTCCCGCTTCGGAAGAGCGCGCCAATGCATCACCCCGGCCATTCACGCCGCCTCCGACGAGAGCGGCGGCGGAGCCGATTGTGGCGTTAGCGGAGCCGCCTGCTCTTTCGCCTGCCAACTTATCCGGAACCGTTCCCGCCGGTCTCCATACGTCTCTTCCGCAGGTGGCTCCGCAGCAGGTCCGGCAATCGCTGTTCCCGTCTCTGTCCACTCCCGCGACGACGCCTGCTCCCGCGTCGCCCCAGTTCATTCCGGCGCGCGCGATTCGTTCCGTGCAACCGGCTGTCCAGCATGGAGCCTTTCCGGTTCCGAGCAGCGCTTTTTCTCAGTCCAGAGCCCCGCAGGAAGTGCAGGTTGACGTCACGATCGATGTTCGCGGCAACGTAACGAAAGCGGCGATCAGCAAAATCACGGGTTCCGCCGGGAATCTGCTGGCGGCTCCGGCGCTCGATGCGGCGCGGCGATGGCAGTTTAGCCCGGCAATGCTGGGCGGGCGTCCCGTGGAGAGTCACATGACTCTCAAATTCGTGTTTTCGAACAACGCAAACTGAATCGGGGTGAACGTGAGGCATACGGTACCGTATTCTCATGCAAACCCGACAATTGGGAAACAGCGATTTACAGATTACTCCGCTTGGCGTTGGCGCCTGGGCCATGGGCGGGGCCGGCTGGGCTTTCTCCTGGGGCCAGCAGGACGATGATGAATCCATCGGCGCCATTCACGCGGCACTGGATCGCGGGATCAACTGGATCGATACGGCAGCGGTTTACGGGCTGGGCCATTCCGAAGAAGTCGTCGCCAGGGCGCTGAAAGGGCGATCCGACAAGCCATACGTTTTCACGAAATGCGAACGCATCTGGGGCGAAGACCGCCAGATTCGCAAGAGTCTCAAGCGCGAGTCCATTCTGCGGGAATGTGAAGACAGCCTGCGGCGTTTGCAGGTGGACGTCATCGATCTCTACCAGATTCACTGGCCCGAGCCGGACGAAGATATCGAAGAGGGCTGGTCGACGATGGCCGAACTTCAGAAGCAGGGTAAAGTCCGCTGGATCGGCGTGTCGAATTTCAATGCGCAGCAACTGGCGCGGGCGCAGGCGATCGCTCCGATCACGTCGCTGCAGCCGCCCTATTCGATCATTCAGCCCGAAATCGAATCCGAAGTGCTGCCATTCTGCAAAGAGCACAATATCGGCACGATCGTTTATTCGCCGATGAAATCGGGAATGCTGACCGGCGCGATGACGCGCGAGCGCATCGAGAACATGGATCCGGATGATTTCCGAAAGAGGACTCCGAATTTCCAGGAGCCGCTGCTGACGCGCAATCTGAATCTGGTCGAGCGGCTGCGCGAAATCGGGGCGCGGCACGGCAGGACCCCGGGCGAAGTCGCTATTGCATGGACGCTGCGGCGTCCGGAGGTGACGGCCGCGATTGTCGGGATGCGTTCTCCCCAACAGGCGGACGGGGTGATCGGGGCCGCGAATTTCCGGCTATCGGAAGGTGAAATCGCGGAAATCGCCGGGTTTATGAAATAAAACGGGAAAGGCGGAACCGTTTCCGGTTCCGCCTTTCAACAGCTATTGCGCCGAGACCGCAATACTGACGCTCTGGCTGCTGACGCCGCCGATCTGAACCACGACTGGGACCGCCGTGCTCGGGACTACACCGGAGGGGATCTGCACGTTCAACTGCATCAGCCCGGCTACGAGAGTAGGCGCCGCGCCGGCATAGTTCACGACGGCGGGTAATCCGCCCACCGTGACGTTCACCGGCTGCAGCGGCATCGCATAGGGAGAGGAATTCGCAAGCTTGCCATCGATGCCGCCCGGGGTTGTTTGTCCTTCACCGGTTGCATACAACGCGATCACGCTGCCGATGGGGGCAGGATGCGATGCGTTGTTGAGGGTTCCGTCCTGATTCACGGCCGCAGCCTGCCCCGATCCCGACGCGTCGGAGGTGAAGATGCCGGGGGCTGTCGCGCCTACCGGCAACGTGAACACAGCGGAGGTATTGCCCTGATATGTGACGACGACCTGTGCGGAGGGCGATCCATAAACTTCATAGGGAACAACCGCCGCCACCACGGTGGAAGAAGTATAGATGAGCGGCGCGGCTGTTCCATTGAAGGTGACCGTGGTACCCGCGAGTTGCGTGCCGAAGGCGCCATTGGCGGGGCTGGCCACGGTCAGGCTGGAGGGCCCGAGTCCCGTGCCGAAAAGCGCGACAATTTCTCCGGGGGAAATCCGGCGCGACGCGTCGCCCGATCCGGAAACGGGCGGAGCAAATGCCTGCAGGCTCGCGGCGTTGGCGATGGCGCCGATCGAGAAAGATACGGGGGCGAGTTTGCGGATCACCGCGTTGGCTGCGTCAGCGACATAGACATTCCCTGAAGCATCCACGGCGACGCCGTAGGGATGCGAGAACTGGGCTGCCGTACCTGGTCCGCCATCGCCCGCGTAGCCGGCAATGCCGTTTCCGGCGATCCACAAGCGGGTCCCGCCAGGAGAAATCTTCTGGACTGTGTCGGTCTGGTAGTCGGCAAAGTAGATCGCCCCGCCTGCGTCCATCGTAAAGTTCTGACCGGCAAAGTCCCGAACGTACGTGCTGATCTTTCCGTCGAGGCCCACTCGCCGGATGGTGCTCGTTCCGATGTCGCCGATGTAGACGCGGCCGGAACCATCCACCTGAACCGAGTAGGGCATTTCGAGGTAGGCGCTGGTGGCCGGACCGCCATCACCGGGCGCGCTGCCATAGGTGGGGTAGCCAACTCCCGCAAAAGTGGAGATGTTGCCGTTTGGGTCTACCTTACGCACGGTTCCGTTGCCGAAATCGGCGATGAAGAGGTTGCCGGATTTGTCCAGCGCGAGTCCGGTGGGCAGCGAAAGCTGCGCGCTGGCGGCCGGTCCGCCGTCGCCCGAATAGCCACGCGTGCCATTGCCCGCGAATGTCGAGATCGTGCCATTGGTATCAATGCGGCGAACGCGGCTGTTCAGGGTATCGGCGATATAGACGTTTCCGGCCGGATCGATTGCGACATCATGCGGATCGGCAAGTTGAGCGCCGAGCGCGGAACTGCCGTCGTTTGAGTATCCGAGCGAGCCGTTACCGGCGATGGTCGTCACGGTCCGCGTATTGTGGTCGACCTTGCGCACGGACTGGTTCGAGTAGTCGGTGATGTAGAGATTGCCCTGGCTATCCACCGCAACGCGAATGGGGTTTGTGAACTGCGCGCTGAGGGCCGGTCCGCTGTCTCCGGACCAGCCGGGCGAGCCGCCCGTCCCCGCAACTGTCGAAACCGTATACTGCTGCGCGAAGGCGATGCCGGCGGCAATCGGCAGGCCCAACAAGAGATGGAAGCTTTTCATTAATTTAGTTGTCTGTAGACGCCGCACCCGTGGGGCGCGTTTCGAATTTGAATATCAGCCTGAATCTGCGATCATACCAATCGGCGTTATGGCACGACTTTTTGCGGGAACGTCCGGTTTCTCGTATCCGGCGTGGAAGCCGGATTTTTATCCCAAAGAGCTTCCGGCCAAAGGATTTCTGCAGCACTACGCGACGCGCCTCAACAGCGTGGAGATCAATTACACGTTCCGGCAACTGCCCTCGGCGAAGACGCTGGAAGGATGGCTGGCCACGACGCCGGAGGGCTTCGGTTTCGCCTGCAAGGCGCACATGCGCCTGACGCACATCATGAAGATGAAAGACGCCGAGGGTTTCACGGACGTCTTTCTGAAGGCCCTGGAACCGCTGCGCGCGGCGCGCCGCCTGGGGCCCGTGCTGTATCAGTTCGCCCCCACGTTCAAATGCGATCCGGAACGTTTGGACTCTTACCTGCCGCTGCTGCCGCGTGATATCCGGTTTGCATTCGAGTTCCGTCATGCGTCATGGCTGGCGGAGCCGATCTACGAGCGGCTCGCCCGGCACAACATCGCTTTGTGTCTGGCGGAATCCGAAAAGCTCGAGGTTCCGAAAGTGTTCACGGCGGATTTCGGCTATTTCCGGCTGCGCAAGGGAGATTATTCAGAACCGGCGCGGCGCGAGATCGCCGGACAGGTTCGGGGCTTGCTCGCCGGAGGCCGGGACGCATACGTCTACTTCAAACACGAAGAAGATCCGCACGGGGCGTTATGGGCCGAAGAGTTGCTGAAGGCCTGCTCGGGTTCCTGATCGCTTTGCCCGCTATCGCGCAGATCCAGATCACCGCCGTTACCACCTCGGCCGGTTTCGTTCCCGGTCTGCCGGCCTATGGCGGACTCTGCACCATCTTCGTGAGCGGGCTGACCGGCATTAATGGCGTTGTTACCGCCCAGAGCTTGCCCCTGCCTGTCTCGCTGGCGGGAGTTCAGGTATATTTCGGCAATCTCGCCGCGCCCCTCTATGGGGTCGCAAGTCTGAACGGCTATCAGCAGATCAACATTCAGGTGCCCTACGAGTCTTCGATTTTTTCCATTACGGTCTCCCAGGGATCAGCGGTTTCGAGCCCCGTAACGCCGTCTTTCGACGCCGCGCCCGGAGAATTCTTTCAGGATGCCGATGGACGCGCTATCGTGCA
>DASZUZ010000413.1:0-3115 GCA_035547415.1 Bryobacteraceae bacterium
CCACGGGAATCTGCGTACCCGCCGCTTTGACCCTCCAGCCGCTGCTCAGGAGAAAGCTGCCGTCGGGGAGGGGCCCCACCTGCTCGCGCGGCGAGGGCTGTGACATGAGTACGGTCGCCGCAACCGCCAGAAGCATCACGAGAATTCGGGTTTTCATTCGTTTTCGGAATAACGCTGCGCTATGGGAAAGCGACGGCCGATGCCGAACGCTTTCGATGTCACTTTCAGGCCGGGCGCGGCCTGCTGCCGTTTGTACTCGTTGCGATCTACTTTCAAAGCTACGTCTCTCACCAGTTCAATCGGGAGCGAGAGTTCCGACGCGATTTCCCTGACGCCGCGGAACTCCTCGACGTAAAGCCGCAGTATGCTGTCGAGGGTTTCGTAAGGGGGAAGCGAGTCGCTGTCTTTCTGATCCGGCCGCAGCTCGGCGGAAGGGGCTTTCTCAAAGACCGATTCCGGGATTGCGTTCTGATGTCTGCGATTTGCGATGCGTGAAAGCGAGTACACCATCGTCTTCGGTACATCGCTGATCACCGCGAGTCCCCCGCACATATCGCCGTAGAGCGTGCAGTAACCCACCGCGAGTTCGCTTTTGTTTCCCGTCGTGAGAACCATCGCGCCGAACTTGTTCGAGAGCGACATCAAAGTCAGTCCCCGAAGACGCGCCTGGATATTCTCCTCGGCCACATCGGCCGGACGCCCGGTGAATACAGGAGCCAGCGTCCGAAGCATCTCCTCATATGCCGGAGTGATCGAAATCAGGTCGAATTGGATACCCATACGCTCCGCCATGTCGCGCGCGTCTCGTACGCTGTGATCGGACGAAAACGGACCGGGCATTCCCACTCCGCGCACGTTCTCGCGTCCCACCGCATCCACCGCGATGGCTGCCGTCAGCGACGAGTCGATGCCGCCGCTCAGCCCGATCAGAACGCGGCTGAATCCGCATTTCCGGATGTAATCGCGCGTTCCAAGAACCAGCGCTTCATAAACAGCCTCGCATTCATCCGCGAAATCAGCCCGCTGATCGCCTTCCCGAGTCGTGGTGTCCGCAATGATCAGGTCTTCACGAAATGAGGCTGCCGATGCGATCACGTTTCCCTCGGCGTCCATCACGAAGCTTGAACCGTCGAATACGACCTGATCGTTCCCGCCAACCTGGTTCACAACCAGGGTAGGGACCCGATGCCTCCGGGCGATGGCGCGAAACATTTCCAGCCGCAGTTCCCGTTTGCCCAGATGGAAGGGTGACGCATTGATGCTGATCAGCATGCTCGCGCCGCGCTGCATCAGTTCATCCACCGGATCGCGCGGGTAGAGTTGATGCGTCCAGAACTCTTTGTCGTTCCACGCGTCTTCGCAGATGGTGAGAGCAATCGTCTCCCCGTCCGTTTTCCAGAGCGACTGCATCTCGCCCGGGATGAAATTGCGCGCTTCGTCAAAGACGTCGTAAGTCGGAAGGAGAATCTTCGTCTGACGAAGCAGGACGTCGCCGCCGCGGATGACCGCGGCGGAGTTTGTCGCCTGCTTGCCGGTCGCAATCCGTGATCGGCCCGCATATCCGGCAATGATTGTCAGAGGGAGGTCGCGAGTGGCGTCCGCGAGTCGTTCGACCGAAGCCTCGGACTGTTCGACGAAGGAGCGCTTCTCGATAAGATCCCGGGGTGGGTAGCCGGTAATGGAAAGTTCCGGAAACGCGATCAGTTCCGCCCCGCGCTCCGCCGCGTTGCGCGCGAACCGCGCCGCCAGTGCGACGTTTCCCAAAAGGTCGCCAACAACAGGATTGATCTGCCCGAGGGCGATCCGCATGAACTTCCAGTTTAGGAGATGATATACGCCAGCGCATTTGGCAGGTAACCTGCATCCCATCCGGCAGGGAGGATATGTAATGCGAGTACTCGCTGACTTCTTTTTTCTGATTCTGTTCTTCGTGCTGCTGGTTGGCTGGCTGGTGGCGTGGGCCGCCTATCACGTCGCGGGCGGAGCGATCCATCTGCTGCTGATCATCGCCGTAATTTCACTGATCATGCACTTCTTCCGCGGCCGCAGCACAGTCTGACTCTCGCGCGGGCGTAATCCACGGAGATCGTTCTCATACGCCCGCCGCCAATTTATCGTTAAGCGCTTCCTGGAGCGCGCGATGCGAGCGAAATCGATCGAAACACCTCGCTCCGGGAGGTGGCCTTCGGTGTGGGCGCAAATGTCCGGTTGTCCTGCAAGTTTGTGGTAATCTGAGGGATTCCAACCTCTGGAGGAGTCCTCAATCTTTATGTTTCGTTCCCTGGCAATCCGCTCAGGTTTGCTTTGCCTCGCTTTGGCGCCCTTGGCCATTTCCGCGTCCGCTCAGGTTAAGGTGGCGGTTGTCAACACTCAAAAGGCGATGGCCGATTCCGATGAACTGAAAAAAGCATCCGCCGCTGTCGAGGGGAAATACAAGCCCCGCCAGGACGAAATCACGAAGCTGCAAAGTGATCTGCAGTCAATCGAACAACAACTGAATAGCGGCAAGCTGGATCAGCAGGCCGCGGCGGACCTTCAGGCTCAGGGCCAGCGCAAACAACGGGATCTGCAGCGCCTGTCCGACGATCTGCAGCAGGATTTTGAACGCGACCGTCAGGATATCCTCGGCAAAGCCTCACAAAAAATGCAGCAGGTCATCGCGAAGCTCGCCGAAGAAAAAGGCGTCGATCTGATAATCGATGCCTCTCAGACCGTGTATTTCAAGCCTGCCCTCGACCTCACGACCGACGCTGTCGCCGCCTATAACAAAGCCTATCCGGCGAAGTAAAGGTGCTGGCAAAATAGAGACTGGAACGGAATGCCGGGATACCTGGATCAATACGGCGCTGGCGAAGAGCGGCGCAACAGGATCATCATCCGTTCTCTTGTCGGGCTTGTCACGGCCGTGGTTATTGCTGGCCTGAGCTGGTATGTGCTGAAGAATCGCCATCAGGAGAGCGTTGTCAAAACGTTCCTGGATGCGCTGCGGCGGCACGATTATCAGGCAGCCTATCGCGATTGGGGCTGCACCGCTGAAAAGCCCTGTACCGGTTACAGCTTCGAAAAATTCCTCGGGGATTGGGGGACGGGGGCGTCCGGTTCATCCGACGCGCCC
>DASZUZ010000414.1:0-1971 GCA_035547415.1 Bryobacteraceae bacterium
CCGCATCCGGATTGCCTGGCTCGGCGACAGCCGGGCTTACTGGATCGGCCCGGATGACGCGAAACAACTGACGCACGACCATTCCTGGGTTCACGAAGTGGTCGCCGCGGGCGAGTTAACCGCCGAAGAGGCAAACGATTCGAAGAACGCGCACGCCATCACCCGCTGGCTCGGGGCCGATGCTCCCGAAGACGCGAGCCCTTCCATCGCGGAATTCGAGGCGCCGGGGCCTGGCTTCCTTCTGTTGTGTACGGATGGCCTCTGGAACTATGCGCCGGGTACGGAGGCGCTGGCGGATCTCGCGCGTTCGTCCGGATCGGATGCGATCGCCATCGCGCGCACTCTCGTAAGCTTCGCCAACCGAAGCGGCGGGCACGACAATATTACGGCCGCGGTATTCATCTGGCCCGAGCAATCTCTATGACCCCATTCAAAGCCGAGGTCTTCCAGAACGCATATCTCCCGCAAGGCGCTCGCGAAGTGAACGCCATCATGACCGTTACGGCGGACGGGATGCAGGGCGTGGGAGGCGCATCCAGTGAAAAGCTGATCGGCATCATCTGCGACAACTCCGGTTCCATGGACGGCGGCAAGATCCACGCCGCGAAAGACGCGATGATGCGGATGATCTGGATGCTGCCGGTGGATGCTTCTTTCTTCATCATCGCGGGCGCGGAGGAAGGCGAACTTGTGGTCCCCACGGTACGCGCGACGACCGAGAACAAACAGAGCGCCGTTGCCGCCGTGAGGAAGATCCGCGCCGTCGGCGGGACCTGCATCTCCACGTGGCTCGGAAAGGCGCTTGCGCAGTTCAGCGCGGTACCGAACTCCATCCGCCAGGCCATTCTGCTGACGGACGGCGAGAACGAGAAAGAAGACGAGGCGCATCTCGACGCCATGCTCGCCGCCTGCGAGGGCGCGTTTCAGTGCGAATGCCGCGGCGTGGGCGCGGACTGGAAGGTCGCCGAACTCCGGAAGATTTCCGGGAAACTGCTGGGCACAACGGACATCATTTCCCGGCCCGATCTCATTGAAGCCGATTTCCAGGAAATCCTGCAGCGGACATTAAAGAAGGACGTCGCCGACGTGATGCTGCGCCTGTGGTCGCCGATCGGAGCGCGAATCAAATTCTGCAAACAGGTCAGTCCGGAGATCGTGGACCTCACGACGCGCGCGAAGCAGTCGAAGCCGCAGGTCCTCGATTACCCGACCGGCGCCTGGGGCGGCAGCGAGTCGCGTGATTATCACTTCTGTATCGAGGTGAACCCGGGCGAAGTCGGAGATGAAATGCTCGCGGGGCGGGCCAGTCTGGTGTGTTCGCTCAACGGCGTGGAGACGAAGGTCGCGGAGGCCCGAATTCTCGCGGTCTGGACGGGCGACGAGTCGAAATCGACGCGGATCGACCGGCGCGTGGCGCATTACACCGGCCAGGCGGAACTCGCGCAGTCCATTCAGGCGGGTCTGGAGGCGCGCGATCGCGGCGACGAGGAGGTGGCGACGGCGCTGCTCGGAAAGGCGGTCCGGCTGGCGCATGAGTCGGGCAACGAAGCGACGCGAAGACTTCTCCGCAAGGTCGTCGATGTGGAAGACGAGAGCAAGGGCACGGTGCGGCTGAAGCGGCAGGTCGCGAAGGAAGACGCCATGGCTCTGGAGACCCGTTCCACGAAGACCGCGCGTATTCAAAGGCAATCGTAGGTGCATCATGTCTGGATATCTTTGTTCCAATGGTCATGAATCTTCCGAGCCCGATTTCTGCTCGGTCTGCGGCGTAAGGGTGCAGCAACCGGCCGACTCTCCGGGAACGTGCCCGGATTGCGGCGCCCCGCGCGAAGCGGCCGACTCGGTCTTTTGTCAGGACTGTGGCCGCAACTTCGAAAGCGGCGCTCCGGGTGAAGCGCCTCCGGTCTGGGAAATCGAGATTACCGTCGATCCTTCCCTCAAGGCGGCCGAAAGTCCCGATCCTCCCGCGAG
>DASZUZ010000415.1:0-2266 GCA_035547415.1 Bryobacteraceae bacterium
GACTCCGCCGACGGCGCGGACTGCCTCCACCCCGAGAATAATCACCATTCCCATCTTGACCACGAACTGAAAAAGATCAGTGACCAGCACGCCCCATAATCCCGACAGCGTCGAAATGAACGATGTCAGGGCAATGATGCCGATGACGACCCAGAGCGCCTGACCCTTCGAGATTCCGAGCACCAGGCCGAGGATCTTGACCATCGCCAGGTTGACCCATCCCAGAATGATGCAGTTCATCAGCACGCCCAGATACACGGAGCGGAAGCCGCGCAGGAACGCCGCTGGCTTGCCGGAGTAACGCAGTTCCGCCAATTCGATATCGGTCGTGACGCCGGAGCGGCGCCAGAGCCGGGCGAACAGGAACACCGTCAGCATTCCGCTCGCGACCATATTCCACCAGAGCCAGTTTCCGGCGACGCCGTTGCGGGCGACCAGGCCGGTGACGACCAGCGGAGTATCGGCGGCGAACGTGGTCGCAACCATCGACGTGCCCGCCAGCCACCACGGGACATTGCGGCCCGAAAGGAAAAATTCGCTGATGTTCGCGCCGGCCTTACTTTTGTAATAGAAGCCGATCAGCAGGTTGAAGAGGAAATAGGCGCCGATGATGGCCCAGTCGATCGAAGTCAGTTTCAAGAAGGTCGTCCTCCGGCGAGAGAAGCCGCGTTTTCAACCATGATTGTGGAAAAGTTTGTGGAACCGTGCGTCCGGATCGCTGCAAGTTCAAGATTTGACATGAAGATGTAACAAATTGCACCTGGCTGGAGCAGCAGGGCTATTCCTGGGCTAAGTGTCTGACTTTACATGAGGATTCCGGCGCGATTATCAAGTTTTTTCCTTTATACCCAAACTTTCGTCAGGGGATCGCCGGAGCGACACAGTTCGCATTCGCCCGCGTTGGCGTAATAGCTTGCTTCGAGGCGAGCGAGATAGTAGAGCGGGAGATCGCCGAAATGATGGGTCTGAGGCGTCGGCTGGTAAACGACTACCGCCAGGCCAAGGACAATGGCGCCAAAGCTCTCGAGAGTCGTCTTCAGGCTGGCGAGATTCGCGCCGGAGTGCAGGACATCGTCGACGAGCATGACGTGCTCGCCAGCTTCCGGTTTGATGAAAGGGCGAAAACGGTATTGGCCAAATTGATCCTTCTCGGCCCAGTAAACCTTCTTTGCCTGAAGCGCCTCACAGATGCCGTATGCGACGGGAAGCCCGCCGGTCGCTGGTGAAACGATGGAAAGCTCCGGGATGACGGTGCGGATTTCCGTATTGGCCCGGAGCAGCCGGCTGAGGCCGACGCTCAGCGTCTTCGCGTGTTGATAATGCCGCATGGCAAGCGGTACCTGAAGGTACTCGTTGGAATGCGTTCCATTCGGGTACTCGAAGTGACCGTCGCGGAGGGCTCCGGTCTCGCGGAGCACGCGAACGACTTCTTCCGGCGTCGGCAGAAGGTGCATAAGATTCCCATTCAGGATAACTGCTATCGGCGTCGTCAGCTCGCCTTTTGAAGCAGATTGTGTTCCGTGACGAATCGCAGAGATAACGTCTTCTCTCCGGCGTCGTCGAACAGCACGATCACCTTATCGCCCTCCGCCGATTTGACGACTCCACGGCCCAGTTCTCCGTGGACAACCCGCGTGCGCGCCGGGTAAGGATCGGGCTCCGGAGCCTCGCTATGCAACGGCTGGCGCAAAGCCGGTTGAGGCGGTGGCGCGGGCTGGATGGCGGTTCGTTCGCAGTTATCGCAGAATTCACAGCGGGGGAATTCCGGTTCCTCGCCGAACCAGCGCAGCAGGTACTCGCGGCGGCAATCGAGCAGTTCGGCGTAAGCGCGTATATGCTCGATCCGATCGAGTTCGGCCTCATGAAGGCGCGCCTCTTCAGCGGCGAGATCTTCGATTGAACCGCTTTCCCTTGCGCGCGCGAGCAGGCGTGCGATCTTCGCTTTCGATAGGCCGGTCGCTTCCCGGATCTCCTCCGGGTCGTCGGTTTGCTCCAGCGCCTCGATAAAACCCTTTACATTGTCTTCGTCGATCCGGCTTCCGCCGGCGAAAAACTTGTGGATCCCGAGGTCTTCCGGACGGTAGAAGAGGATTGCGTCGGCCCGTTCGCCATCCCGGCCCGCGCGCCCGATCTCCTGATAGTAGGCATCGATCGAGTGCGGAACATCGAAATGAAACACGAAGCGAACGTTCGGCTTGTCGACGCCCATGCCGAAGGCGGACGTGGCGACGATCACGTCATATTTGTCCGCCATGAATTCATCCTG
>DASZUZ010000416.1:0-6949 GCA_035547415.1 Bryobacteraceae bacterium
GACTGTCGCGACGCCGAACTGGCTGGCGGCGTTATCGTTCCAGGTAACATCTCCGGGGTTGACGCCATCCATGACAATCCAGTAGCGCACCCCCGCGCTCAGCGCCGGGTGAAGGACCGATTGAGCCGTCACGGTGCCCGGCGCCGGATCGCCGCCAAAGATTCCGAGTCCGGTCAGCGTGAACGATTCCAGAAGGCCCGTTCCCGGAAAACCCGACACCGGGTCATATCCCGGAGCGCCGCTCACCTCTTGATAAATGGAGAATCGAACCGAATCCGGCACGTCCGCATTGGCGCGGTAAGCGGCGATCTCGATGTCCCTGAGGACGTAGGACGCCGTCGGAGTAAACGGCACGGCATCCGCGAGGTAGGCGGGGGAAAGTCCCGTGCCGTCGATGTACGTTTCACCCGGACCGAGGTTGGAATAAATACATCCGAGCGTCATCGTGTCGGGGCTGGTACAGACACCGGCCGCCTGGAGAACGCCGGAACAGAGCAGGATGCTTCCGAGTAGAAGCAGTGACGCTTTCATGATCACTGCTTTTATACGGCAAATCGGTGAGATTTGATAGGCCGCAGTTAGTCACTACCTGCCTTGTTAACTTCAGGGAGCGACTAACCGCGGCTGGGTCAGGCCAGCTTCTGCCGTGAGAATGGCAGTTCGCGAATGCGTTTACCGGTCGCCGCGAAAACGGCATTTGCGAGAGCCGGGACCATCGGCGGCACGCCGGGTTCGCCGACGCCACCGGGGAGTTCGTTGCTCTCCACGATGTGGACGTCCGTCTGATACGGAGCCTGGTTCATGCGCGCCACCGGATAATCGTGGAAGTTCGACTGCCGGACTCGTCCGTCCGCTGCGCTGATCTCACCCGTGAGCGCAATACTCGCCGCCATCACGGCCGCACCCTCGAACTGCGAACGCACACGGTCCGGATTGACGACCATGCCGGCGTCCACGACCTGATGGACCCTCGGGATCCGGATGTGACCCGATTGATCCACTTCGACCTCGACCACCGAAGCGACGTAACTCGTGAAACTCCGCGCCGCCGCCACACCGATTCCCCATCCGTTGCCGGGCTTCCGTTTGCCCCATCCGGATCTTTCGCCGGCGATTTCAAGAACCCGGCGGAGCCGCTTCGTGTCGAAGGGGTATTTCTCGTAAGGCTCGCCATAGTTCCAGTAATTCGCGACGCCCTGCGACTTGAAGTCGATCACCTTGCCGGGCCCGAGCAACTCGAGTTGATATTCGAGCGAATCTTTCCCGGCGGCGTGCGCCAGTTCGTCCGCGAAGCTGAGAGCGGAGAAGACGTGATAGATGTTGGCGACCGAACGCAGCCAGCCGATACGAACGTGGGCTTTGGCTGGCCCGTTCTCGGCGCGGTGGTTCGGCAGGTCGAACGGCAGGTCGTTCAGGCCCATGCCGTACTCGACGTCGAAGCCGTACATCGAACTCGCGTCGTTCATGGATGAGATCGACGGGAACACGGAACGCTGCAGCCAGGCGCTGACTTTGCCCTGACCGTCGAGCGCGGCCTTGTGATACATGCCCGCCACCGAATGGTAATAGTCGAAGCGGATATCGTCTTCGCGCGTCCAGACGACCTTTACCGGCTTGCCCGTCTTCTTCGACAGGATCGCGGCCTCGGCGACGTAATCCGGCTTGGACTTGCGGCCAAAGCCGCCGCCGAGCAGAGTGACGTGGCACGTGACGTCTTCCGGTTTGCATCCCACCGCATCGGCCACCGTGCCCTGAACGGCCTGGGGGTTCTGCGTGGGAACCCACGCGGTTACCTTGCCATCCCGATATTCGGCCACCGCAACGGGAGGTTCCATCGTGGCGTGCGCGAGCAGGGGGACGTAGTAATCGGCCTCGATGACCTTCGGGCTGCTGGCGAAAACCGCGTCCACATCGCCGGTGCTGCGGACGACCTTGCCGGGTTTTCGCGCCGTCTCCAGCAGTTCCTTCTTGTACTGATCGGAGTCGTAGCTGGCGTTTGGGCCGTTGTCCCACTCGATTTTCAGCTTCTTCCGTCCCTGAAAGGCAGCCCAGGTACTGTCCGCGATTACCGCCACGCCGCCCAGAGGCTGGAACGTGTAGGGCGGTTTGAACGGATCGATTGTCAGGGTCTGTTTGACGCCGCGCACCTGCAGTGCCTGCTTGTCGTCGAAAGACTGGACCTTGCCGCCCATCACCGGCGGGTGCTCGATCGAGGCATAAAGCATGCCTTCGCGCTGGATATCCATGCCGTACACGGCCTTCCCGGCGCAGATGTCGGCCAGATCGGCAATGGCGGTTTCCTTGCCGATGTAACGCCAGGCGGACTTCGGCTTCAGCTGAATTTCTTCGGGTTTCGGAACCGGCAGTTTACCGGCGGCGGTTGCGAGAGCGCCGTAGCCGAGCCGGCGGCCCGTCGGGGTATGTACCACCTCGTGCAACTGCGTCTGGCATTGCGCGACGGGCACGTTCCACTGCGCGGCGGCGGCGGTAACCAGCATCATGCGGGCGGAAGCGCCAGCCTGCCGGAATGCGACGAAGAAGCCGCGAATGGATTTGGAACCGTCGGTGTTCTGGTCCCCGTACTTCTTGTCGCCGATGCCCTGCTCGATTTTGACCCGCTTCCAGTCGGCGTCGAGTTCATCCGCTGCCACAAGGGGAAGGGTCGTGCGAATGCCCGTTCCCATCTCGGAGCGGTGGGTCACGATGTAAACCGTTCCGTCGGTTTCCACGCCCAGGTAAACGCTGGGGTGAAGCGGGGAAGCGTCGGCTTTGCCGTGGTACTCGTTCGTGTCGGCCCATGCCGTTTCGGGCAGTACCTGGGCGGCGAGCACGAGAGCGCCAGTGGAGAACACGCCGCCCAGGAAGTTGCGCCGGGAGACGTTTTCGATAGTGTTTGCGCTCATGCGATCTCCTTCGCCGCCGCCTTGATGGCGGTCCGGATGCGCTGGTATGTCCCGCAGCGGCAGATGTTGCCGGACATTGCGTCGTCGATGTCTTTGTCGGTCGGCTTGTGGTTTTTCTTCAGCAGCGCTGCGGCCTGCATGATCTGGCCGGTCTGGCAGTAGCCGCACTGAGGAACGTTCGCCTGCATCCAGGCTTTCTGGAGCGGGTGGCTCCCGTCGGAACTGAGGCCTTCGATGGTGGTGATCGATTTTCCGGCGACATCGCGCATGGGAGTCGAGCAAGAGCGGATCGCCTCGCCATTGCGATGGACGGTACAGGCGCCGCAGAGGCCCATGCCGCAGCCAAACTTGGTTCCGGTCAGCGAGAGTTCATCGCGCAGGTACCAGAGGAGCGGCATGTCGGGATCGCCGTCGAAGGAACGGTCGCGGTTGTTGATTTTCAGGTGAATCATGGCAACGAGCCTGGGGTCATCGTATCAAAATGTGGCGGGTTCGAGTCTATGGATCGGAGAGCGTCTTATAGGCGCTGTCGAAGTAAAGCAGAGGTTTCCCCGTGGTGTAGCTGGCGGCCCGCACTTCGCCGATCAGAACGTTGTGATCGCCGGCTTCGAACGTCCTGGTCACCGAGCACTCGAGGTGGGCGAGAACGCCGTCCAGAAGCGGTACTCCCGATCTCCCCGAGCGCCATGCGACGCCGTGAAAGCGGTTTTCCGAAGTGCTTGAAAACCGGCGGGAAAGATCTTCCTGATGCTCCGCCAGGACATTGACGCCGAAGTACGGGCTGGACAGGAAGTGGCCGAGAATCGCGTTCCGCAGATCGATTCCCACCAGCACCAGAGGCGGATCGAGTGAAACGGACGAGAACGAGTTCACCGTCATACCGTGTGGGCGGCCTTTTTCGTCCACGGTAGTGATAACGGTGATGCCTGTCGCGAAGCGGGCGCAGGCGCGGCGGTAGAGCGACGGGTCGATGGGCGCCAGAGGGTCCGGATGCCCTTTGCTTGACATCAAGATAACCCTAATTCTATCATCAGTTTGTCACCGCCAAAGAGGTTCGAGGGAGGGCTGTTTTGATCAAGCTCGACATCATCAACGAAGTTGTCAGCAGGACCGGCATCACAAAAACGAAGGCCGAAATGGCCGTGGAAACGGTTTTCGAGAAGATGAAGCGCGCCCTTGAGCAGGGGGACCGCATTGAACTCCGCGGGTTTGGCGTGTTCACGGTCAAGCCGCGCAAAACCGGCATCGGTCGGAATCCGAGAACCGGCGCGGAAGTGTCGATTCCTCCAGGCAAGGCCGTCCGTTTCAAGCCCGGCAAGGAACTCCAGACTCTCCAATAGAGGTTCGCCCCGGCGAAGCGGGGTTTTTCGTGTTTCCCGAAGATTTAATCGATAATTCGAGGGTATTGCCCTCCGAGGAACGGTTCTCATCCCGTTTCGAAATACCCGCGCCGCAGGCGTATGAGCCGCCCCGGCAGCGGCTATGGCTGCACGTGCTGCTTCTGGTCCTGACGCTGTTCAGCACCACGCTGGTCGGAGCGCACATGCAGTACAACTTCAGCCACAATCTGCCGTTCTTCGACATCGAGCACCTTTCCGCCGTGTTTACGGTTGGCTTGCGAAGCTGGTCCCTCTTCCTCGCGGGACTACCGTTCTCGCTCACTCTGCTGACCATCCTGATGGCTCATGAGTTGGGCCACTATCTCGCCTGTGTTTACTACGGAATCGACGCGACTCTGCCGTTCTTTCTGCCTTCTCCCATGCCGGTGACGGGCACGTTCGGGGCATTCATCCGGATTCGATCGGCGATTCACAGCAAGAAGATTTTATTCGACGTCGGGATCGCGGGACCGCTTGCCGGGTTTGTCTTTCTGGTTCCGGCGCTGGGAGTGGGCCTGGCGTTTTCGAAAATTCTTCCGGGTATTAACCACCAGGGCACGATCCAGCTCGGTGTTCCGGCGCTCGAATGGCTCGCGCAGAAACTCATTTTTCCGGGCGTGCCGGTTTCGGACATCTACCTTCATCCCGTCGCCCGGGCGGCCTGGGTGGGAATGTTCGCAACCGCGCTCAATCTTCTGCCGGTCGGGCAACTCGATGGCGGTCACGTCGTCTATGCGCTGCTGGGCCGGTCGCAGAAGTGGATTACCAATGTCTTCCTCATCCTGCTGGTACCGATGGGAAAATTGTGGACAGGCTGGTGGTTCTGGGCGGTCGTCCTGTTCCTCTTCGGGCGCAAGCACCCTCCGCTTTACGATCAGACCGAGATCGGCAAATCGCGAGTCCGATTGGGCATCGCCGCACTCTTCATTTTTCTTCTGTGCTTCTCCATCGCGCCGATTAATGAATGAAAATCAGCGCCACGATCGTCACGCTCAACGAAGAACGTAACATTGCGCGCGCGATTGAGAGTCTTCGTTGTGTGGACGAGATCGTGATCGTCGATAGCGGCTCCGTCGACGGGACCGTGGAAGTCGCGCAACGTTTGGGTGCGCGTGTGATCCATGAGCCCTGGAGGGGTTATGCCGGGCAGAAGAATTTTGCGTCGGAACGCGCATCCTACGAATGGATTCTGTCGCTCGACGCGGACGAAGCCGTGACCGAAGCGCTCGAAGCTGAAATTCTCGAACTAAAAAAAGAGGGGCCGCGGTTTGACGCCTACGCGATGCCCCGGCTGGCGCAGTACCTCGGGCGCTGGATCCGCCATGGCGGTTGGTATCCGGACAAAAAGATCCGGCTTTTCCATCGAAATCGTGCCAGATGGGTGGGTGAGTACGTCCATGAAAGTGTGCATGTCGATGGAGTTTTGGGTGAACTGCAGGGCGACCTGCTGCACTTCACCTGCGATTCTTTATCCGCTCACCTTCGAACGCTGGATCGATACACGCAACTCGCGGCGCGCGAGTTGCTGTCCCGAAATCAGCATGTGCCTCTGCGGCGTCTGATGTTCGATCCCGCCTGGACGATTTTCCGGACTTACGTGCTCCGCCGGGGGTTTCTCGACGGCGCGCAGGGAATCGCGATCGCGTGGATGGCGGGCCTCTACACGTTTCTCAAGTACGCGCGGGCGCGGCGGGAACTGGCGGGATAATGCGTCTTCTCCATCTCGATCATGGCCGGGAAATGCGCGGGGGCCAGTGGCAGGCATTGCGGTTGCACCAGGGTCTGCACCGCCTCGGGCACGAGTCGCTGCTGCTTGCGCCGGAGGGTTCGCGCCTTTTGCGGGAAGCACAGCAGCGCGATCTGCCCTGCGACGTGTTGCGGCCCTTGCGCCTGGGATATCTGTCGCGCCGTTTCGATGTCGTGCACGCTCACGACGCGCGCAGCCATACGCTCGGCGCGCTGTTCGCGCGCGTGCCGCTCGTCGTCTCGCGCCGGGTCGCGTTTCCGGTGCGCGACTCCGCGGCGTCGCGATGGAAATACAAGCAGCCGGCCCTGTTTCTGGCGGTGTCCCGCTTCGTGGCGTTGCAGTTGCGGCGCGCGGGTATTGAAGACCAGCGCATTGGCGTCGTTTATGACGGCGTACCTGTTCCTCCCGAACCTGCGAATGGCGCTGCCATCCTGGCCTCCGCCACGCTCGATCCTCAGAAAGGACTCGATCTCGCCGAGCACGCCGCCTCCATCGCCGGTCTGGTGCTGGAAAAGTCCCAAAACCTCGAAGCCGACCTGCCCCGCGCTCGGGCGCTTGTCTATCTCACGCGTTCGGAAGGGCTCGGTTCGGGTATCCTGCTCGGAATGGCCCATGGCATTACGGTAATTGCCAGCAACGTTGACGGCATTCCGGAACTGATCCAGGACGGCGTGAACGGAATTCTGGTACCGAACAACCCGGAGGCGATCGCGGGCGCGTTCCGCAGGATCAATGCCCAGTTGGGGCAGGCGGCTCGTCAGACGGTGATCGAACGGTTCAGCGAAGAAAGAATGGTGCGGGCCACGCTCGCCGCGTACGAGAGAGCTCTGGACCGGGCGAATGATTGAAGCCCTTCTGGCCGGATTTTTCGGTCTGCTGATCGGGAGTTTTCTCAACGTCTGCATTCACCGGTGGCCCCG
>DASZUZ010000417.1:0-3097 GCA_035547415.1 Bryobacteraceae bacterium
GAACCGGCTCGCGCCCAGTTTTCGATGTCCGCTCGACTCGTTCCCCGACCGCACATCCGCGATCTCGAACGGTACGACGTTGTCGCCCAGCAACGCCACGATCCACCGCACCGGACGGATGAAACGAGGTCCGCCCTTGCCGGGCCAGTACATCGTTTTCGGAAACGGCGTCTTCAGGATCAGGGAGGGCAGCGCTTCGGAGAGGATATTGATCGCCGGAGCACCCTTGGTACGGCGCACGTAGCTGTACTTTTCGTTCTTGCCATCGGACAGGACCTCCAGGTCCTCCGGCGCGACGCCCTGCTTCTTCGCGAATCCGGCAACTGCCGCGGCAGGCGCGGATTTCGCCGGTCCCCACACGCGTTCTTCCGAATCCGGCTCGCGTTCGAGCACGCCTTCCGCACGAACCACCAGACGCCGGGGAGTCGCATCGGTCCGCATCGAGACTTCGCCCAACTGACGCTGCTTCAGCAGATCGCCCACTGCGCCCGACAGATATTCGAGCGCTCCGGCGAGCATCCAGTCCGGGATTTCTTCACAACCGATCTCGAGAAGCAGGTTCATGCCGCCGCCTTCACAACGGCAGTCTGTTGTTCCGTCCAGGCTTCCGCGACGCGCACCGCAAGTTTCCGCACGCGGCCGATCACCGCGACGCGCTCGGTCACGCTGATCGCTCCGCGCGCATCGAGGGTATTGAACAGATTGCTGCACTTGAGCACGTGATCATAGGTCGGCAGCAGCGGAAACCGCTGTTTGTCGGTCGAGTCCTGATACAGGTCCAGCAGGCGCCGCGCTTCGCCTTCGTGGATCTCAAAGAGCTTCCACAGCGTTGGCACGTCCGCCAGTTCGAAATTGTAAACCGAGTACTGGAGTTCATCGGCGTAACGCACATCGCGATACTTCACGCCCGGGGTCCACTCGATGTCGTAAACACTGTCCACGCCCTGCAGGAAGGCGGTCAGCCGCTCCAGCCCGTACGTGATCTCGGCCGGCACGAGATCCAGATCGATCCCGCCGCACTGCTGGAAATACGTGAACTGAGTAATTTCGAGACCGTCCAGCATCACCTGCCAGCCCACGCCCCAGGCGCCCAGCGACGGGTTTTCCCAGTTGTCCTCTTCCAGCTTCAGATCGTGCTTGCGCAGGTCGATGCCGATCGCTTCGAGGCTGCCCATGTACTGCTCGATGACGTCGGCGGGCGTCGGCTTCAGGATCACCTGCAACTGCATGTGCTTGTAAAGCCGGTTGGGGTTGTCGCCATAGCGTCCGTCGGCGGGACGCCGGCTTGGCTGCACGTAGGCCGTGCGATACGGCTTCGGGCCGAGCGCGCGCAGGAATGTCTCGGGACAGGAGGTACCCGCCCCGACCTCCACGTCATACGGCTCCTGAATGATGCAGCCGCGGTCGCTCCAGTATTTCTTGAGTCGGAAGACGTTTTCCTGAAATGTCGGCGGATTCGATTGAGGCATTGAGATGAGATTAGGCCGCGGCTTCCAGCACGGGTAATGTAATCAGTTTTCGTTCGATATGAGTCTCGATCTGCTGGGCCAGAAAACGCCGCAGACCGGCCGCGGTGCTTTGCGTCCAGACTCTCTCTTTTAATTGTCCAACAGGCGTGTGCAGAATTTCTTCCGCCAGTTCACGCGAGTCGGCATCGAGTT
Source organism: Bryobacteraceae bacterium (assembly GCA_035547415.1). Taxonomy (GTDB): domain Bacteria; phylum Acidobacteriota; class Terriglobia; order Bryobacterales; family Bryobacteraceae; genus BOG-234. The sequence continues at coordinate 1,662 of DASZUZ010000417.1, forward strand.
CCCACGTATTCCGCAGATCGAGGGCGCGGCGGCATTCGTGACAATACAGGCCGGCTCGATGGCGGCTGAAGTAAGCTCTCTGCGGATGCTCGGGATCCTCGAGCCAGGAACCGCACCCGAGACAGACGTGCAGTTCGGGAAGCACGCCCGCCAGTTTCACGGTCCACAGGCTGAAATAGGTAGCCGCTCGCCACACCGCGCCGGGTTCGCCCGAACGAAGATGCTCCAGAACGGCTGTCAGCAGGCGAAAATACTTCTCGCTCGGCTCCGCGGCTGGCAGTATCTGCTCCGACACCTCGGCGAAAAAATCGAGCGCGCATCCCGCCGCGAAGTCGCTCAACACGGAAAACTGCGACTCCAGAAGATCGCAGGAATCCACGTTGACCAGTTCGCGGTTGTCGCGCTGAAAATAGGACATTCGGATGTGAGAAAGCCGCTCCAGCCCCGAGCCAAAACCGCTCTTCGGCCGCCTGGCCCGGCGCGCCACGCCCCGAAGTTTGCCCATGTCGCGAGTCAGGAAGCTGACGATGAGATCGCCTTCCCGGAACGGCCAGGTTTGCAGGACAAAGGCTTCGCTCACGCGAGCGGGCATAGGAAGAGTTTGGGAGCCAGAGTGTAACTAACAGATTATCATGGCCCTGGCAGCGAATTGTGGCCGATTTCCGGCCTGCTTCAGGGCGCCTGAGAATCCAGAATCGCCGCCAGTTCCGGCGGATACGTGGCCTTCAGATGTGGCCAGGCTTCAGCCAGCCGGATCAGGTCCAGTTCGTCTTTCTTGCGTTTGCTCAGACGGCGCGAAGGGTCGGAATACGCCCAAAGCTTGCCGCGCGTTACATCTTCCAGAGAAGCGACCCGAACCGGCACACCCAGGACTGTCTGCACGCTGGCTCGTGAAAGGAAGTCCTGATAGCGTGAATCCGTGGTGAACTGAATACGGAGTTCGCTTCCGGCAGCCTGAGCATTCATCGAGTGCTCCTGCTCCGACGTCTTAAACCCCGCGTCCCTTAAAGGTTCTGAAAGACGCCCGATCTCACTCGAAACAACTACCAGATCCGCGTCCATCGTATAAACCGGCTCGACGTAGCAATTCACAGCCAGTCCGCCAATGAGGCAATACGATCCGATCGCCTCGCACAGCGCGATCACTTTCGCGAAATCGCTGCCGCCGCCGCTCGTCACCAGATCGTATGCCTCCAGCGCGGTCACACTCGCGTCCCCTAAAACCGCAGGTCGCGGCCCGTCATTTCCTTCGGCTGCTTTTCGCCCAACACCCCGAGGATGGTCGGAGCGATATCCTGCAGCGCACCGCCCTGGCGGAGTTTAGCCCCCGAATCGTCCACCAGAATGAACGGCACCGGATTCGTCGTGTGATAAGTGTGCGGACCGTGCGTCACCGGATCGATCATCGTCTCGGCGTTGCCGTGATCCGCCGTGAT
>DASZUZ010000418.1:0-3993 GCA_035547415.1 Bryobacteraceae bacterium
GGAAGTTGCCGAAATTGAAATAGCTCAGCGCAAGCGCGAACTGCAATTCCGCCGAATCGTCGCCTTTCGCAATCGCGTCCTTAAAAAGTCGAAGGGCCTCTTCGTTATTTCCCGCGCCCTGATAAACAGTCCCGAGACGAAAAAGCAGATCTGTACGTTCCGGTCGAAGCGCGATGCCTTGCGACAACGCGGCAATGGCTTCCGGCACTCGCTTTGTTCCCGCGTACGACATTCCGAGCAGACCGAAATAGTCCGCGTCGCGATGGCTTTCTCCGACCCCATTCAGGCTGTCGATCGCCGGCCCATAGTCTCCGGCCAGATACTGCGCTTCGGCCACGAGAAACGATGTCCGGGCATTGGACGGACGTAGTTCTCGCACGCGCGAAGCCACATCGAGAGCCTCGTGAACCAATCCTCTGTTTGCGCTGCGAGGATTCTGCGCGACCGATGTCAGAGCCGCCTCCAGCGACGCGGTTGCTTCCGGAATGTGTTGTGTCTTCACCTGAAGCCTCGCGAGCCAGATGAGAACGACGGGATCCTCGGGAGCAGAGCGGTGAGCCCGTTCCAGGCTCTGCAAAGCCTCGCCGTATTGCCCTTTTTGGGCCAGAACGACGCCGATGTTGAAGTGTGCCGTGACGTCCTCCGGCGCGGTTTTGAGAGCCTTCTCAAACAGGTCGAGAGCCGCGTCCAGATTGCCCTGCAGAATGTACACCGAACCGAGACCGTTCCGGGCGGGTTCGAATTCCGGATTCAGCCGCAGAGCCTGCCGGTAATAAGCGACCGCCTGATCGAAGCGGTTGGTGCGACTGCAGATGAGGCCGAGCAGATTGTACGCCTCGGGATCGGACGTGCCTGCATCGACCGCAGCCCGCAGTTCGGATTCCGCCTCGGACAAGTCTCCAACGCGCAGACGCTCCGCCGCTTTGGCGGCTGGAGAGGTGGTCCTCTGCGCGGCTGCCCCCTCCGCCAGTAATCCAAGCGCGATGAACAATAAACCCGTTCTCATTGACTCGACAGTTGACAAGCCTGGCTGCGCGCTGGTAAATGATTATAGTTCACATGATGGCAACAAAAAATGAATCCGTTTCAGATGGAAGGGAGAGCTGAGTGTTTCGCGGTCTTCATCATTTCAACCTGATCGTCTCGGACAAGGAAAGGACCAAAGCGTTTTATCACGGTCTCCTCGGCCTTGAAATCGCGCTGGAAACGGAAATCGAGGACGACGAGTTTTCCCGCGGCGTGGGTCTGCCGGGAACTAAAGTGCTCGCGACTTTTTTCAAGCTGCCGAACAACAACGGGCTCATCGAGACATTTCAGTATGTCCGTCCGCCCGGCACGCCGGTCCCCGCGGACAACGCGGCCAACAGTGGGGGCTGGCAGCACCTGTGCTTTCAGGTGGATGACATTGAGAAGACGCAACAACAACTCGCCGCGAAAGGCATCAAATTTCTGTCGTCGCCAGTGACCATCGCCTCCACCCACCCTGTTTTCGCCGGCGTCCGGTTCTGCTATTTCCTGGGACCCGATCGTGAGGTCCTGGAAATCCTGCAGGCATGAGCCTCGTGAGTTCGTCGGAACTGTTTCGTTTAACTGGCAAGACAGCGCTCGTAACCGGCGGCGGAGGAGGACTCGGCCGCGCGATCTGCCTCGGTTTTGCTGTCGCCGGCGCTCGCGTAGCGGTCGCGGACATCTCCGCGGATCGCGCGAATGAAACGGCGGACCTGATCCGCGCGGTCGGGGGCGATCCGATATCGGAGCGACTGGACGTTACGCGCAAAGCAGAGGTGGACGGCGTCGTGGAACGTGTCGTTCAACGTTGCGATTCGCTCGACATCATCGTAAATTCCGCCGGCCGTGCCATCCGGGGCGCCGCTGTCGACTATACCGAGCAGGATTGGGATACGATCATCGGCGTAAACCTGAAGGGCACATTCCTGTGCTGCCAGGCGGCTGCCCGGCAGATGGTCCGGCAGCGTCGAGGCAAAATCATCAATGTGGCCTCGATTGGAGGCTTCGTTGCGTATCCGGGCAGCATCGCGTATCTCGCCAGCAAGGGTGGCGTCGTGCAGCTCACGAAGGGATTCGCCGTCGAGCTTGCGCCCCACAATATTCAGGTAAACGCGATCGCGCCCTCTCTTTTCGACACTCCGATGACGGTGGGCACGCGGCCGGATCCGGAATCACAGAAGTACTTCATGGACCGTACGCCTCTCGGGCGCAAAGGTCAGCCGGAGGAAGTTGTGGGCGCAGCGATATTCCTGGCCGCGGAGTGCTCAAGCATGGTGACCGGCCACACTCTGGCTCTGGACGGAGGTTTCCTCGCTGCCTGAATGGCGTGAGCGGTACTCCCGGAAAACCGCGTTCTCGCCATCACGACACCACATAGCCGTCTGAATTAAGACTGGACTTTCAGCCCGTGGTTTGAGCCAATATGATCTCGTATGGCTTCGAGAATCACGAGGCGCTCGGCGATCTTCGGCGCGACCGCCGCCGCACTCTCTCTCCAGGTGGACGGGCAATCCGGATCCGGTACGGTGGAGCGCTGGGGCATCTTTGAAATTTCGCTGCACGGTCCCGCGGATGGCAATCCGTACCTCGACGTGCGCTTGTCCGCCGAACTGCGCCATCAGAATCGAGTACTGGACGTTTCTGGCTTCTATGATGGCGACGGCGCATACAAGCTCCGATTCATGCCCGACTCCGAAGGCGAATGGTCCTGGACGACGCGCAGCAACCGTCCCGAACTGGATGGAAAACGAGGCCGTTTCGTATGCAGCAAAGCGCAGCCGGAAAATCACGGCCCCGTCATCGTGCGCGACATCTTTCAGTTCGGGTATGCGGATGGCGCCGTCTACTGCCCTTTTGGAACGACTTGTTACGCCTGGGCGCATCAGGGTGACGCTCTCGAAGAGCAGACACTCGCCACGCTACGGTCGGCGCCTTTCAACAAGATACGGATGTGCGTGTTTCCCAAATGGTATGCGTACAACAATGTCGAGCCGCAGTATTATCCGTTTCCACGGAGTTCTTCCGGAGAAAACGATCTCAGCCGCTTCGACCCGCTTTTTTTCCGGCATTTCGAAGCGAGGGTAGCGCAGTTGAGCGCTCTCGGAATTCAGGCGGATCTGATTCTGTTTCACCCGTACGATCACTGGGGTTATGCCAATCTTCCGGCCGAAGTCAATGACCGCTATCTGCGTTATGTCATTGCGCGCCTCGCAGCCTGTCGAAACGTGTGGTGGTCGGTGGCGAACGAATGGGACCTGGTGAAAAGCAAAACCCTGGCCGATTGGGATCATTTTTTCCGCGTCATCCAGGAGAGCGATCCTTATGGCCACCTCCGCTCGATTCATCACAGCAAAGTGATGTACGACCACGCGAAATCCTGGGTCACGCACGCCAGCATCCAGGGCGATCAGTTCGATCGTACGCCGGAATGGCGTGACGCCTTTCAGAAGCCTGTCGTATTCGATGAATGCAAGTACGAGGGCAATATCCCGAGGCGATGGGGCGATATCAGTGCGCGAGAGATGGTGCGTCGTTTCTGGCTCGGGGTCGTGATGGGTGGCTGGGTGGGACATGGCGAGACTTATCTCGATCCGCACGACGTTTTGTGGTGGTCTAAAGGAGGGGTCCTGAAAGGCGAAAGCGCGCCGCGAGTTCGATTTCTGCGGGAACTCATCGACTCCGCTCCACCCGGGATGAAGCCGATGCCGGCCAGTTATTACCCGTGCCTCGCTCGCGCCGGCGAACAATACCTTTACTTCCTCGATTACCATCAGCCCGCCGAATTCGCGTTCGACCTCCCGGCGGAGGGACGTTTCCGGGCGGAATTGATCGATCCCTGGAATATGACGATCACAGCGGCGCCCGGCGAATTTCACGCGAAAGCTCAACTCAAACTTCGAGGGGAACCATATCAGGCAGTCCGGTTCCGAAGGTCGTAGTCGCCAGCTACGGCAATCACAGTTCGTACCGGTGGCCCCGTTCGGA
>DASZUZ010000419.1:0-2359 GCA_035547415.1 Bryobacteraceae bacterium
GAGATCCGCCGCGATCTGTTGCAGCGCGCATCGCGGCCGCGCATCGCCCAACCGCTCCCGCTTGTACGCGATCATGTCCGGGTAGTCAGCCTCGATCCAGCGCAGCCCGGACGGCAGGTCCATTCTCCACGGGCGGGTGTCCAGACCCGCGCCAAGGTTCAGTACGGTTTCGATCTCGCCCCGCTCTAACTCCGACGTCAGCAGATCGTCGATAAAGCGGCTTCGGATGCCGATGGCGAAGGACATCCACTCCATCCCGGAAGAACTCTTCGCGATGGCCATTCCTTTGTCGTCCGCCAGGCTCGCCGCGAACGGATCGCGAACCAGGCCGTCGGGCCGCACGGTCTCCATCGCCCGGCATGCCGCAACCATCAGGGCCGTGTCGCTGACGTGTTCAATTTTCCCCATCTTTGAAGATACGACGTCGTCGCAGCGCCGGTTCGGCTAAAATCGCTGGAGCCGGATTATCCCGCGAAAGAGGAAAACCCATGCCCGCAGACACCACGAAATATGCGCCCGTCGGCGTTTACCTGATGGTCAACGATGGCAACGCCGCCCTGGATTTTTATAAACGCGCCTTTGCGGCGGAAGTGACCGAGACCTATCCCTGGGAAGGCAAACTGGGCCACGCGACTCTTCGCATCAATGGCGGCGAAGTCATGTTGTCCGACGAATTCCCCGAAGCGATGACGGGTGTCCGCAGTCCCAGATCTCTTGGCGGAACCACATGCACCGTCACGCTGTCCGTCGATGACGCCGACACATGGTTCGAGCGCGCCCGCACCGCCGGCGCCGAAGTGGTTCGCGCTCTGAACGACGAGTTCTACGGACGCTCCGGCAAACTGCGCGATCCCTTCGGGCACACGTGGGGCATACTGGGACCAGTGAAGGAAAAAAAGAACTGAGCGCTGCCCGCGCTCCCTTCATGGAGCGCATGCCGTGAACGCGAGTGGCATCCGCACTCTCATCATCGACAACTACGACTCGTTCACGTTCAACCTCTACCAGCTCATCGGCCGCGTCAACGGCGAAGAACCCGTCGTCGTTCGCAATGACCAGTTCACGTGGGCCGAACTCGCGCGTCTGGCCTTCGACAACATCGTCATCTCTCCTGGCCCCGGTACGCCCGCGCGTCGCGAAGACTTCGGCATCTGCGCGGAAGCGATTCTCCACGCTCAAACGCCCTTGCTCGGCGTCTGCCTCGGCCATCAGGGACTTGGTCTGGCTTACGGCGCCCGACTGCAACACGCGTCCGAACCCGTCCATGGCCGTCTCAGCGCGATTACTCATGACCGCTCTCGTCTTTTCGCCGGAATCCCGCAGGGCTTCCACGTCGTTCGCTACCACTCGCTGACTCTCTCTCCCGATCTCCCGTCCTGTCTCCGCCCGACGGCGTGGACCGCCGACGGCATCCTCATGGCTCTCGCCCACCGCGAACTCCCGCGCTTCGGCATCCAGTTCCATCCCGAATCCATCTGCTCCGAATACGGCGACCTGCTGTTGAAGAACTTCCGCGACTTGACCCCGCGCCCTCGCCGCGTCTCATTCGCGGCGGCAGCGCGCCGGGCCACGGTCGTCCCGCATCCGTCCGCGCGCCGCCGAACTTCTCCGGCGCACAAAGTCCATAGCCGGAAGATCGCTTTCGACCCGGCAGGCGCCGCGCGCGCGTTTGAAGTCCTGTACGGCGCGGAAACGCACGCGTTCTGGCTCGACAGCAGCCGCGCCGAGCCCGGTCTCTCACGCTTCTCCTTCATGGGGGCCGCGACCGCCGTCGTCACTTATGACCATCGGACACGCGAGGTCTGCATCGACCGCTCCGGCCATCGCCACACAACCCGGCAGAACATCTGTGACTACCTCTCGGATGAACTCGCCCGCCGCCGCTGCGACTCGGACGAACTCCCGTTCGATTTCAACGGCGGCTTCGTCGGCTACTTCGGATACGAACTCAAAGCCGGCACCGGCGCCGGCGGCAAACACCGCTCCCCGCACCCCGATGCCGCCTTCCTCATGGCCGACCGCTTCATCGCCTTCGACCACGAGCAGTCCGCCGCATGGCTGATCAGTCACGGGGACCCGGGCGACGCGGAAGCATGGATCGAAAACACTGCGGCGCGCCTGCTGAACCTGCCGCCCGAAGAGGAACACACGCCATCGGAGGCAGAAGACCTGACCTTCCGGCTCACGCGCGACAGAGACGCCTATCTCGCCGCCATCGCCCGCTGCCAGCAATACATCCGCGACGGCGAGAGCTACGAAATCTGTCTCACGAACCGGATCCACACCAATCCCATCCGCGATCCGCTGCGTTTCTATCTCACGCTGCGCCGTGTCAATCCCGCACCGTACGCCGCCTTCC
>DASZUZ010000420.1:0-6900 GCA_035547415.1 Bryobacteraceae bacterium
CAACGGCAATATACGGATTCGAAAGTTATCACGTTAAGAAGAGGAACAAAAAATGTATTTGTACCGAGTCAGTTCGGTTGTATTGATGTCCGTCGCCCTCGCTGCCGCGCAGGATAAAGTGACCGTGCCGCTTTCGAATCCATCGCAGCCCGCCACGGTAAAAGTAAGTCTGGTCTCCGGCAGCATCACCGTAACTGGTGGCGCGAGCGGTCAGGTCATTGTGGAATCCGGCGGTGCCGCGCGCGAAAATCGTACGCCCCGCGATGTCCCCCAGGGCATGCACAGGATCGACACAGGCAAACCCGCCCTGGATATCGTCGAAGACCATAACACGGTGACGATTGGTTCCGGTCATTACATGAACGAAGGCCGCGTCACCCTGCAGGTTCCGGCGAATGCCTCTTTGCAGCTGAAGTCCGTAAATGGCGGCCGGATCGAGGTCAGCGGCGTAAACGGCGAAATCGAGGTCGAAAATATCAATGGTTCAATCCTGCTGAAGGACGTTTCCGGCTCCGTCGTCGCGTCGTCCCAGAACGGCAGCGTCACCGCGAGCCTCGACCGCGTCACCCCAAACAAGCCCATGTCGTTTACCTCTCTGAACGGCAAGATCGATGTCACCATTCCGGCCGACACAAAAGCCCGCCTGCGGCTCAAGACCGACAACGGGGACGTCTACAGCGATTTCGATGTGAAGATGGAACCCGATGCCACCAGGCCCGTCGTTGAGGATTCCCGCGGCAGGGACGGCAGGTATCGAATCCGTATGGACCGGAACATCTATGGATCCATCAACGGTGGCGGCCCGGAATACCGGTTCGAGACGATGAACGGCAACATCATCATTCACAAAAAATAGGCGCGGTCCGTTCTCGCGATCCCCTGTTTTCCAGGCTCCCGAAGCGTTATACTCTCGCGGCAGGAGATACCAGATGCTTACCTCCAGGCAATTCGTTGCCGTATTCGGGGTAACTGGCGTACTCCTCGCCGTGGCGGGTTGCGCGCGATCTCAGCACTCCGCCGACGAGAAGTATTACCTCGTGGCAACCAACATCAAACTCCCTTACTGGCAGAGCGCGCTCGGAGGCCTCAGACGGGCCGCGGGCGACCTCAACGTCGCCGCTCAACTGGTCGGTCCCGAGACATACGACCCCAAAGCGCAACAGGCCGAATTCCTCAATCTGCTGCACCGCGATCCCAAACCGTCCGGCATTCTCGTCTCTCCGGCTGATCCGGCGCTCATGGGCTCCGATATCGAGGCGGCCATGCGGCAGGGAATTCCCGTGATCACCGTCGATTCCGATGCGGCCGCCAGCCAGCGACTCCTCTTCATCGGAACGGATAACTATAAGGCAGGGACCATGGGCGGCCAGCTCACGGCGAAACTGCTGCAGGGGCGAGGCAACGTCGTCATCATGGGAATGCCGGAGCAACTCAACCTCAGCCAGCGGCTGCGCGGTTATCAGGACGCGTTCGCATCCCACCCGCAGATCAAAGTCCTGCAGGTCGTGAACATTAAGGGCGATCCCGTCGTCGCCTTCGACTCCACGAAAGAACTGCTCGCCTCGAACACGAAAGTCGATGCGTTTGTCTGCCTGGAGGCGATCGCCTGCCCGGAAGTAGCCGAGGTGGTCAATCGCAACAAGCTCACCGGCAAGATCGTCATCGTCGCGATGGACACCGACCAGCGCACCCTCGAAGGCATCCAGAAGGGCTGGATCGCCGCGACGGTCGGGCAAAGGCCATTCACGATGGCTTATCACGGCGTCATGTTGCTCGATCGGTTCCATCACCACCCGCTGAAGCCTCTGATCGCCGACTGGGCGCACGACCCCATGTCTCCGATCCCGGTCTTCGTGGATACGGGAGCCACGATGATCGACAAATCGAACCTGTCCGGATTTCTCACGCCGACCCAGGCTTCCACCGGTTTCTGAGGAATTCCGTGTTCGCCGCAGCAGCCATGCTTCTGTTCATGTCGTTCCGGTATAATTCGGCCCATGAACGACAATAAATCCGGCACGGCGCGGCGCGACTTCGGCAAAATCGCGCTGGGCAGCGCCTTCGGCGCCGCGGCCTTCCTGGGATCGGAACGCAACGCGTCAGCGACGGTCCACAACAGCCAGCCCGGCATCAAACTATGCGGCCAGGCCAGCGCCAAAGCCTCCGACGAAGAGCTCAAATTCTGGCGGCAATTGGCCTGCGGCTACGTCAGCGTCGCGTCCACTCCGGACCTTCGGACGGCAGACGGGTTCAAACAGATAAAAAAACGCTTCGCGGATGCCGGAATCACCGTCTGGAATATCGGAAACACGAGCGTCCACAACATGCCGGAAGTGACCCTCAACCTTCCCGGGCGTGACAAGAAGATCGAGGAATACAAACAATACCTGCGTAATCTGGGCGAGGCCGGAATCTACTACACGACATACGCGCATATGGGCAACGGTATCTGGTCGAGTGGCCGCGCGGAGATTCGCGGATCCGCCGCCCGCGAGTTCGATCTCAACAGTCCGAACAAGGTCGGCGTGTGGGATGGCATCCAGTATCACGAGCCGCTGTCGCACGGCCGCGTCTTCACGCAGGAAGAGATCTGGGAAAATTTCACGCACTTCATCAAACAGGTCGCCCCGGTCGCCGAAGAAGTCGGTGTCCGGATCGGTATCCATCCCGACGACCCGCCAGTTCCCGTGCTCGCGGGCGTGCCGCGCTGCATCTTCGCGAATTTCGACGGCTACCGCAAAGCGATGCAGATCGCGAACAGTCCCAATGTCGGGCTTTGCCTTTGCTGCGGTACCTGGCTCGAAGGCGGAAGAGCGCTGACCGGCAAAGATCCGGAAGAGATGATCCGCTATTTCGGCCCGGAAAAGATCTGGAAGATTCACTTCCGGAACGTGAGCGCGCCGCTGCCGCACTTCGTCGAAACATTCATGGATAACGGCTATTACGACATGTACAAGATCATGAAGGCGCTGCGCGACGTGAACTTCGATGGCATCGTTATTCTGGACCACACGCCCGGTCTGACCGGTGGCCACTACACCGAGCAGGCATACGGATTCGCATATATGAAGGCCCTTTATGCCCGCGCCAATGCGGAGGCCCGGGCCTGATCCTGGTAGACTTGGGGGTGGCCTTCCCCACGCAAAGTAACCGCCCCCAGGCATGAGCCTTACGTCGAAATTCGGAGGCTATTTCAGAGTCTCGGTGCGGCAGCGCGCCAACCAGTACATCTGGAGTAGCTCCGTGCGGATCGACCGCGGGTCGGCGAGGGAAGTGCGCGCCATCGTCCGTGGCTCGGATCTGTACGACGTCACTCTGGTCGTCGAAGAAGGGCAGTTGCGGGTATGGTGCGATTGCCCCTATTTCACGTCGGAGGGTCCGTGTAAACATCTCTGGGCTGTACTCGTCGCGGCGGAGAAAAAGGGTTACCTCGCCGATGCGCTCCGCGCCAACGGACTCGTCGCCGATGAAGACAACCTGGACGTCGATGCGGACGACTTCGACGACGAGGATGAGGGGGACGAGAACGAAGAAGCACCCTTCCAGCTTCGGCCCCCGGATCTCTCTGCCAGAACGTCCTCCCGGTTGCCACCGTGGCAGGCGCGTCTCACCGAAGTCCTGAACAGCACCGCGCAAGTTGTCCGCCCCGGCAGAGAATGGCCTGCAAAACGGCAGATCGTGTACTTCATCGACGTGGATGCGACCGTTGCCAAAGGCTGCCTCACGCTGGTGCTCGCCACGCGCGACCGGAAGGTGAACGGCGAATGGGGCCGTACCGTCCCGCTCGATGTTCGAAGAAGCGAGATCGGCAGACTTCCCGACGAAGTGGACCGGGAGGTCCTCTCGTCGCTCGGCGGCGGCATCCAGTATTACGACCTGAACTACGGACTTCAGACGCCGATTCCGGCCACCACCGGAGTCGAAGCCTCGCTGGCCGCGAGGATCATCCCCGTTGTGACCAAAGCCGGCCGCTGCTACCTTCACGAACGCAACGCCGATTCGCTGCCCGCCCCTCTCGTCTGGGATGAGAGCGGCGAATGGAAACTCAAACTGGAAATCAAACGCAGGCCTCGCGGCTGGGCGCTGAACGGCGTGCTTCGCCGCGGTGAAGAGCGGGTCGATCTGGCGCACGCGGATCTGGTCCTGCAGGGCGGGTTCGTGTTCATCAATGGAAAAGCCGCGCCCCTGGCGTCGGATACGCCATTTGAGTGGATTCGCTTCCTGCGGACATCCAGCGCCGTGGAGGCGCCGGCTGGCGAAGGCGAGGAACTGCTCGCCACACTGCTGAACGCGGCTCGCATACCCGATCTTGAAGTACCGGAAGAACTCCGATTTGAAGAGATCTCGGCGCCCGCCCGGCCTTGCCTTCGCATTGCCGGGCCCGAATCGCAGACGCGCGATTCTTCGAAGCTGAGGGCCCAGCTTTCCTTTGACTACGGTGGCAGCACGGTAAGGCATACGGATCCGGCGGCCGGCGTCTACAACAGCGCATCGCGCCAGTTCCTCCGCCGCGATGCCGAGGCGGAGCGCGCCGCCACGGATCTTCTCGGCGAATTGGGAATCAGGTACCACAACGATTACTACAGGGAACCTGCCTGGGAGATTTCGCCATCGAAACTGCCTCGTATCGTCAGAACACTCGTGGAATCCGGCTGGCACGTCGAAGCGGATGGAAAGACCTTCCGCAAGCCGGGTGAATTCCGGCTCGAAGTCTCGAGCGGCCTCGACTGGTTCGAGTTACATGGCGAAGTGGAGTACGGCGATTCCAGCGCGAAGCTGCCCGAACTGCTGGAAGCGTTGCGCAAAGGCGAAACCATGGTGCGGCTTGGCGATGGCGCGTATGGCGTTCTGCCCGAAGAATGGCTCAAACGCATCGGCCTGGTCGCCGGGCTCGGCGAGGCTGCAGACGGCCATATGCGGTTTCGCCGCAACCAGGCGGGACTGCTCGATGTCCTGCTGGCGGCTCAGCCCGAAGCCCGCTTCGACGAAACTTTCTCGCGCATCCGCCAGGAACTCGCGGCTTTCTCCGGTATCGAGGCCGTGGCCCAACCTAAAGGCTTCGTGGGCCAGCTTCGCGATTACCAGCGTGAGGGGCTCGGCTGGATGAACTTCCTGCAGCGCTTCTCGTTCGGTGGCTGCCTGGCGGACGACATGGGCGTGGGCAAGACCGCCCAGGTACTGGCCCTGCTCGAAACGCGCCGGGCGATGCGGCAACGCGGCGAGAACATTTCCCCCTCGCTGGTCATTGTTCCGAAATCGCTCGTCTTTAACTGGAAGCAGGAAGCGGCGCGGTTTACGCCGAAGTTGCGCGTCCGCGATTACACGGGGATGGGCCGCACGGCGGATTTCAGCGAAACCGATCTCGTCATCACCACCTACGGCACGCTACGCCGGGACATTGTGCGGTTGAAGGACGTCGCGTTCGATTACGTGATTCTCGACGAGGCGCAGGCCGTCAAGAATGCAGGATCCGAATCGGCAAAGGCCGTGAGACTGCTGAACGGGAGTCATCGCCTTGCCATGAGTGGGACGCCGGTCGAAAATCATCTGGGCGAACTGTGGGCACTTTTCGAATTCCTGAATCCTGGCATGCTCGGCGCGGCCAGCGTCTTCAAACTATCCGGGGGCGCGGGCCGCAACCCGGATGAAGAAACCCGAAAGCTGCTCGCCATGGCGCTGCGGCCTTTCATTCTGCGGCGCACCAAAGATCAGGTGGCGCGCGAACTTCCTCCCCGAACGGAGCAGACGATTTATTGTGAACTCGAACCGGCGCAGCGCAAGCTCTACAACGAGTTGCGTCAGCACTATCGCGACGCATTGCTGAAACGGATCGAGACCGAAGGCCTCAAAAAATCAAGCATTCAGGTTCTCGAAGCCCTTTTACGGCTTCGCCAGGCAGCCTGCCATCCCGGCCTGATCGACAAGAAACGCCTGCGGGACGGCAGCGCGAAGCTCGACACCTTACTGGATCAACTGCGGGAAGTGCTGGAGGAAGGCCACAAGGCGCTCGTGTTTTCGCAGTTCACCAGTCTTCTGGATATCGTTCGCAAGAAGCTGGAAGGAACGGTCGAGTACGAGTATCTCGACGGCGCGACCCGCGATCGGGAGGAGCGCGTCGCGCGCTTTCAGAACGATCCCGAGTGCCGGCTCTTTCTGGTCAGCCTCAAGGCTGGCGGGGTGGGCCTGAATCTCACCGCCGCGGAATATGTTTTCCTGCTCGATCCCTGGTGGAACCCGGCGGTCGAGGCGCAGGCCGTGGATCGCGCGCACCGCATCGGCCAGACCCGCCAGGTTTTCGCCTATCGCCTGATTGCGAAGGATACCGTCGAAGAGAAGGTGCTCGAACTGCAGAAATCGAAGCGCGAACTCGCATCGTCGATCATCAGCGCCGATAACAGCCTTATCCGGAATCTTCGCCGCGAAGATCTGGAAATGCTGCTCTCTTAGATCGCGAAAGCAGCCTTTTCCCTGCCCCGAAGCATCGAAAGGCCGCTTTCGACCGGATATAGTCGAACTATCGAGGTTTCCGCCGCCTATGTTTTTCAAGCCGCTGCCTCTCACGGCGCTCTCTCTTCTGTTTTTCGCCGTTCCCGGAATTCCGCAGTCCGGCGGAATCGATCTCGGCGCGATCGATCGCGCTGCCAGCCCGTGTAACGACTTTTATCAATACTCGTGCGGAATGTGGGTCCGCAATAATCCCATCCCGTCCGATCAGGCCACCTGGGGACGCTTTGCGGAACTGGCGGAACGCAATCGCAACACGCTTCGCGCCATCCTTGAAAAGGCCGCGGACGAAAAAGCGGCTCGTACCCCCGTCGAGCAGAAAATCGGCGATTACTATGCATCTTGCATGGACGAAAAGTCCGTGGACGCGAAGGGAATTGCGCCGGTGCAGGCCGA
>DASZUZ010000421.1:0-3998 GCA_035547415.1 Bryobacteraceae bacterium
TATGCGTTGTTTCCGCACATGACTTTGCGGCAGAACCTGGAGTTTGCCGCGCATCAGTTGCCGCGCCTGGAGCGACGCCGGCGCGTCAGTGAGTTGCTGGACCGCTTCAAGCTGTCGGAACTCGCGGGGCGCTACCCGCGCGAGCTGTCCGGCGGCCAGAAGCAGCGCGGATCCATCGCGCGCGCGCTGATCGCGCAGCCGAAGATCCTGCTGCTTGATGAGCCGGGCCGCGGCCTGGATACGCTTTTGCGGGCCGATCTGTACGCGGTGATCGCCGAAATGCGAAAGTCGCTGGCCATCCCGATGCTGCTGGTGACGCACGATCTCGAAGAGTGTTTCGCGCTGGCCGATCGCGTCCTCATCTACGACGCCGGCCGCATCGCGCATCGCGGCTCGCCGCGGGAACTGCTGGACAACCCGGGCACGGCGAGCGTGGCGCGGCTGCTGGGCGACTTTAATCTCTTCGAGGCGGAGGTGATCTCGCTCGATCCGGGCCGGAAAACGAGTCGGATCCGGATGCTCGGGGCGGAGTGGAACGGGCCTCACCTGCGCGGCTGTTTCAAAGGGGACCGGGTGACGCTCTGCGCCCGTCCGGAGGAACTTCGCATCGCCGCGAATCCGGGTGACAACCGGATGCGCGTGCTGGCTGCGAACGTCACGGAAAGGCCGCAGTCCATTCGCGCGGACTTCGGAGACGGGCTGGTGGTCGATGTGCCCCGCGAGGTGTGGGCGGAAAAGCCGGACACGTTGTGGGTTGAGATTCCGCCGGAATCGCTCCGGCAGTTAAGTCGCTGATCCTTAGTAAGTAGAACTATAGTATTGAAACGCCGCCCAGTTATTGGGTTTGGAGGAGGCTGGTCCGCTTCGCAGCATTGCCAGTTTGGCGTCGCGCAGGGCTTCCTGCGGGCGCTCGCCTGCGGCGAGCCGCTGGTAGAGAGAGCCCATCAGCATCGCGGTCGGCCGGTCGGGGACATCCCAGAGGCCGGCGATAACGCCGCGAGCGCCCGCCCGCAGGAATGACCAGGTGAGTCCGACGAGTCCTTCACCCGAGTAGATGCGCGACCCCGCGCCGCGGCACGCCGAGATCGTCACCAGATTCGCGTTCAGATGCAGGTTCATCACATCTGCGGCGGTGAGCAGATGCCCTCCGGCGCCGGGCGATAACACGAGCGCCGACTGCAGCGGGCTGATCGGATTGGATGCGGCATGACCGGCGAAGTGAAGCATGGAGTATTTGCCGGGTCCAGCCCCCAGCCACGCGTCCCGTGTGGCTGCGGCTCCCTGCAGGACGACCTGCTGCATTCCGTTGAAGTGCTGTTCGATTTGCTCGATCTCCTGCTTCGCGTAGGTCAGACGTGGGAACTCGGGTCCGGAAGGCTCCGGATCTCCCGCAAGGAGGAGGGATGCGTGTGCCGATGGCAGAGATCTGGCGGGACGGAGCAGCCATAGCGCCGGAGCGACGGTGATGCTGGCATCTTCTACGAAGTAGTGAGGATGAGATCCGGGGACTGGCAGGGATTCGAGGTTGAGGGAGCAGATCGGCCCATCCGGCACGAGGATCACACGGGGAATGCGTGCGATGGTCGCGGCTGCCGGAGAGATTAGAACATCCCACAGGCGTTGTCCCGCCGCCGCTTCTATCTCGAGGGGGTTTCTCGATCCCGCGATTGCCCCATTGTGAGCCGCGACGAGGGCGCGGATTGAGGAGGACCCCGGAAGGGTGTGCAGCCGGATGCCGTCGCTCGTGATTTCCCATAGATACGAACGCTCCGGAGCGAGCCAGTACGCGAGAATAACGCTCTGAGCGCGGCGTGCGATGTCGCGGTAGCTTGCGGCCGTCGCGAGAGGCGGGTGGCCGGAATTCAGGAGCATTCGTGAACGCGTCGAGTCCGCGACCGCCAGAGCGCCGGACAAGTCTCCCCGGGCGATCAGGAACTCCACGTAGCCTCGGTAGAACCGGGTCAGACTGGAACTCCACGGCAGCTTGAAGCGATCGTCCAATGGCCGGTCGCGCTGCGCTTCCGCCAGCGCGATGGTGGCGGCATATTCGGCGCGCGCCCGCTTGTTCTGGCCCCGCGAGGCATACAGCGAAGCAAGTCCCGCTCGTGCGTTCAGAGCTGGCCCTGGATCTTCGGAAGCGGAACCGGCGACCTCCCGGTAGAGCGATTCCGCTTCGGCGGCCCTGCCGCGCGCTGCTGCAATCTCTGCCGCGATATTCATCCGTTGAGGTCCGGCGTCGCCCTCGTCATTGTGCTGCCGAGTTGAGCCGACTCGCGGAGCAGAGCCTCCGCCTTTGCGTAGTCTTTGTGCAGCAAGGCAAGGGTCGCCAGCTTATCCAGCCACCATGTGAGTTCCACTCTGCTGTCCAGCGCCCGGGCAAGATCGGCCGCGCCCCGGTAACTGATCTCAGCGGCGGCGAAGTCTTCCCGCTGAAACTGCACGTTTCCGATCTGGCCGGTCCAGATCAGTTGCTCGACCCGATTGCCTGCCTTCACCGACGCGGCCTCCGCTTCGCGGAAGCGCGCCAGCGCGGCGTCCTCATCCCCCAGGTCCAGAAGGGTCCAGCCGAGATTTCCGGTGACCCGCGCAACGGAATCGAGATCGCCCAGTTGCCGGAACTCGGTGGCCGCCTGCTCCTGCCAGTAGACGGCTTCTTCCAGCCGGAAGCTCTGGGTCAGGAGCACGCCCAGATTGCCGAGAGCTATGACCCGGAGGGATGAATTCCCCTCGCGCGTCGCTTCGTCGAGCGCGCTGCGCAGTAACGTTTCCGCCGTGGCGTTGTCGCCGGAGCGCAGCGCGAGGGCTCCGAGGCGTGCCTGCACTTCCGCGACAAGAGAGTTGGAACGTAATGCCTTCGCCGCCTCGAGGGCGCCGCGAAGTTCGATAGTGGCGGCATTGAAATCCGAAGCGTAAAGGTGCGCCATCCCGAGATTCATGCGCCACAGAACAGCTTCGGGGGAACCGCGCATGCTGGCGGGAACCGGCTCGGCCAGGATTGACAATGCAGCCTGATGGTCTTTCAACCCGACGAGGCTTGCTGCCTCGAGCAGCCGGTAACGGAAGTAGAGATCGGGATGGCGTTCGCGGGCGATTCCGCGGAGCCCTGATCGCGAGGCGGAAAGGCAAGCCCGCATCTGCCGGTGACGGTACAGGCGTTGTGCGGCCTCATAATCGTGGAGACTGGCGGGCCTGAGGCGGTTACACCCGTGACCGAGGCCGATCAGTACCCCTACAAGCCCCAGATACTGCCATTTGATTCCGCGTAACATACATCCAGCGTCCCCACGAACGGAGACCCGAGGTCGAATGCGAGCATTGTCAGCCGTCGCTGGTCCGCGGCGATGCGAAGTTCGGCCACGCGAATCAGGCCGAACTGTTTGACCGGAATCAGGTTCCGAATGGTGCTTACGCCTGCGAACGTCGTCCGGATATTGGGGACCAGCGATGCGGAAAGCGAACCGTTCATGCCCCTGCGGCGATCGAGGCGGTACGCGCCTTCGGGCAGATATTTGAGCGTGCGCTCGTCGGGCGGGTAGGGCGGCTCGGGAGGCGGCGTCAGAAACTCATCGAGCCGTCCCCGCTGCGTGGCAAAGGCCCGATCGTCGCCGATCATCTTGCCGTACGTATCCAGTTCGGCGAAGAGGTCGGTCACCAGATTTTCCGCTTCCGGGATGGCTCTGCCGGCAACCCGCAGATTCTGGAACTGCGATCCGACGGGTGATATCGATCCCTCCGTTCCATCCTTTGGTTTGCTGGACGTCAGGCGGGCGACGACGAGATCGGCCGTGACCACATCGAGAATGTTGAGCCCGACGACCACCGACGTCGCCGATGTCTCGAAAGTGTTGGTCGTCTCGCTGCCCGAGACGTACGAGTAAGCCTCGCGCATCGTCAGGATGTTACGGTGCCTGAAATGATGAACGCGCGCTTCGCTGTAACCGCCATCGGGCGGCAGAACGGATGCGCCGGGAACCTGAATCGGCTCGTTGAAAGGGAGA
>DASZUZ010000422.1:0-2113 GCA_035547415.1 Bryobacteraceae bacterium
TCTGGCGCCGTAGATCGGCGCCAGGGACACCGCCGCCAGACCGGCGACAAACAGGATCAGCATGACCGTGATGAGCATCCTCACGTTGCTGTCAGCGCCCTCGAATTCCTTCCAGACGATAAGTCCCCAGAGCGTGCTGATCAGCGTGGCTCCCTGCCCCATGGCATAACTCACGGCCGGGCCGACCTGAGCCGGGCCTTCCGCCCGCGCCGCCACGAAATTCGAGATCGCTCCGATGCACCAGATGATGCCGCCGAGGATTCCCAGCAGGTGGAACTGCTTGCGCCCGCGGGTGTATTGCGAGAGTCCGAGAGGTGAGCCCTGCACTGGCAGGTTCATGAAAAACATGTTGAAAACGCCCGTCGAGAGGAGCACGCCGACGGAAAACAGCAGGCCGATCGTGTAAGGCCCGGAGCCGTTCTCGCCCTGTTTTGCCATTTCCACCAGCGGATAGAAACATCCCATCAGAACTCCGCCAACGATCGCGAGAATGAGACCCGTGCGGCTCGAAGCCTTTTTCTTTTTCGACTTCGTTTTCCCCGTGGGCGCGGCTTGCTGTAATGCGATCTCCGCGCGACTCGCCGCATACTTTCCCCATGCGACGGCGTCGACCACAATGGCGGCGACAATCGCCCCGCAACCCGCTGTGAGCAGCAAAACGTTTCCGACCGGATGAATGATGTAGCTCAGCACGACTCCGATGACAAGCGCGAGCCCGATGCCCACGGGAAACGCCACGGCCATGCCCGCCACCGATATCGCGGCGACGAGCAGCATGTTCGCCAGATTGAAGATGACGCCGCCAGTGAACGCGTAGGCGAGTTGCCGTTTACCGGACAAGGCGAACTCATCGATAACTCCAAATCCATCGAGTCCAAGACTACCGAAGGTGAAAGCCGCGATGACAGCCGCAATAAAAACGCCGATGGCGTAATCGAAATAGTAGAGTTCGAACCGCCATTTGCCTCCCGTCACCTTAAATGTGTTGGCCCACGAACCCCAGCAAACCATGCTGAGAATCAAAAGGATAATGGAAGATAAATACGAGCCGGGCAGAATCATTTCAGGGTCATTGCTACCGTACAACCTTTAAGCGACTTTGGTCAAGGACAGCACACTCGGGCAGTTCCCTGCCCGCGTAATAGTTGAGCCCGTACTGCAGAGCGCGATCCGCCGAAGGTACGCAGGAGGGATGCCGTTCGCGCCACAGCGACCGCGCTGAGACGGCTCTGTCGATTGCGGGAAAGGCCGCGAACTGCAACGCAATACATAGCGCCGCGGCGGCAGCCGCAACCACCGGGAAGCTTCGCTGCTTCAGGAGCAGAGCAAGGGCCGTGGCGGCTACGGCCGCGCCGCCGGTCCACACCGCGAGTTCACTCCATGGAAAGGATCTCGAACGAAGACCCGTCGCCAGGGCATAAGGCAGTATATGCGCCGCGACGGGAATCGCGCCAAGAAGCGCCGCCGGAAGGATCATCGCCAGCCCCACACGCTTTGTCCGCGCGAGACCGCGGCCGATCAGAATGCAGACGGAGGGCAACAGCGGCAGCAGGTAGCCCGGCAGCTTATTGACGGATTTCGAGAAGAACAGAAAGCCGAAAATCACCACGGCGCCGAGCAGCCGCGTCCGCCGGTCCCGCCAGTCGCGATCGACGACGGCCAATAGCGGAAACCACGGGAAAAGAAGAAGCAGGAGAACCGGCAAGTAGAACCACCACGGCTGAACATGCTGGCGCTCCGGCGAAAAGAAACGGCCGAACTGCTGCTGAACGAACAGGACGTTCCAGAGTTCCGCGCCATTACGCATTGCGCAAAGACTATGCCACGGAAGCGCGATGACGAGAAACGCGGCGACGGGCGCGGGGCGCAGCCATTCGCGAAGACGCCGGTAATCCACTGCGACCACGGGCGCGAAGAGAACCAGAGGAACCAGGCTCTTCCCCAGCACCGCCAACGCGAGCGCACCGGACGCAAGGACGTACTCGGAAGAACGCTCCTTCTCGCCGGACGACACAGCGAACAGCACGGCGACAGAGAAGCATGCGGCCATCGGAATATCGGTGACGGCGACGTGGCTATACGCGAGCCACCCGGCAGCCGTCGCGAGGATGGC